>JBCECD010000414.1:0-3024 GCA_039206745.1 Bdellovibrio sp.
CCTTTTAAACATCTCATTCTAGGAACTACAGCCATTTCGCTGCTCTCTGGTTTTACTTTTACCGGGCAGGAAAAGTATGTGGAAATCAACTCAGCTGGCGGCTTAAATGGTCGGACTTCTGCTCATTTCACAGCGGCCTATGACAATGTTTTGACGACATTGCCGAAGGGAACGCTCGGCAAAATCAAATCTTACAAAGAGTTCCATTCCGGCAATCATGGAATCGAGATCAAAATTTTGAACGGACCTCATACTAATAAAATTCTATGGGTTTTACATAAAGAACAGAACTCCTCCATAAAACTCCATAAAGATATACCTCAGCAAACTGGTTCCATTTCTCGTCAAGTAAGTTCTGTCAGCGAAGCTCGGAGTGTGACCACTGTACGCCCCACTCCCGCATCCAGCACCCCCCTTGTCGATAATTCAGACGCGGTGAGTGCACTTAATAAATCCAATCAACAACTGTCCCAACTAGGATCTGCCACCTGCTCTCATTGCTCAACCAACCCCGCTGCCGGCATTGAATCCTTGATTCGCGAGCCGAAATCAAAAAGACAGAGCTTGGCTAGAGCTTGTAATAGTCTTATGAACTCACAGGGAGAATTGGGGTCCATCGGCCAAACACTCTTCAATACCATGAAGCAGCCCCAGTATATTAATCAGTTCACTCAAGATAAATCTCTCCAAGCCTTTTGCCCTCGCTTTGCTCAACTTTCTGACGCAGAAAAGTTGACAGCATGGACTTGGTTTTGGACAGGCCTTGCCTTTGCCGAATCTTCATGTGAAGTCGATAAAATTCATGGCACAACCTATAAAGACAAGTCAGGAAAAACACGTGTATTAAATCCTCGCCCTGGTTACGGACTTTGGGCCTTTGAACGAGATCCCAATATCCGAAAATGGAGAGGTCAGGCTTGCAGCAATATCAGCTCCGAATCTGGACAAGCCCGCTGCGCCGTTGATACAATGAAAAGACAATTGAACTCGACGAAAAGTGCCAAATATAGCAAAAGCTATTGGGGTCCCGTCAGACGCGGTGACACTCAAATCATTCCCCACATGCGGAGGTTGAAGTCATGTTACTAAAATTTTCAACAACAATGCTTGTGACTTTCGCATCCACCTTGGCCTTTGCTGCTGGCGCCAAATCAACGCTGCCGCTGTTGGCCGGAGCTTATTCTCTGGAGTCGGGAGAAAAACGTCTCTGTCAGGATTTTACGATTTCAGAGACCGCCTTACAGGGAAACACCCTCGCTCTCAGTGATGCCTATCGCTTTTACAAAACAAACTCCACTCACCGGATTCAATCTGAATTCAACGCCAACTGCGAATTTAAAGAAGAGAATCTTCGCGAAGAACGCGGCGAGAATATCATTCTCACCCGCATCAATGAGGAACTCTGTAAGGGCCATGTCGTCGCTCACACCACAGCGGAGCTGACGGTCAGAAGAGACTCTCTGGAGTTGCGTTTCGAAATGCGGGGAGCAGAGCCTTATACCTGCATTTGGAGAAAAAAATAAACTCTCCGGGGGAATACTCTTCCTCGGTGAACCTTGTTTGTTTCGAAAAAGCTCTCTCCCGAAACAAACTCTCAGAACAGTTTAAAAACTTTTCATCAACTTGGCGGCAATGGGATTATTGATTTTACGATCAGCAGCAGCCAGCCAGATTTCCTCGTAAACCCCCTGTAAGGTTCCTAACTCAATTAACTTTTTTTCCTTTAATAGATCCGCGGCTGCCACACGGGCGATGGGAATCAATCCCACACCCTCCTGACCTAAAAGTTTTTGCACACTGGTGTCTTGCGTTTCCGCGACAATATCCACCCGCAAACCGTTGGTCTGAAAGTAATGATCCAAGTCCCCCCGCAACTTGCTGTGCACCGTTGGAAAAATAAAGGGCTGCGCCTCCAGTGAGCGGGGAAAATCCCGACGCAGAGATTTGTACTGAGGAGTTCCGCAAACCACAATCTCGAGTTTGGCAATGGACTTGGCATACACACTTTGAAAGTCCACATGCGGCGGGTAGTTCGCCACCAACATATCAATCTGATGTGCGCTCAGTTCCCGCAACAAAACTCCGCCGGCGCCCTCGAGAACAGAGACTTTGCAATTACCATATTTAACCGCCCGCAAAGCCACATCCGTGATGATGTTCTTCGGAACACTGTCCAAAGCTCCGATCTTCACATCGATACGATTGTTCTGCAAACGGTCCTCGAGAGCCTCCACCATTTCGGCCCCCAAGGAAAAAACCTGCTGCGCGTATTGAAAAGCAATCTTACCCGCCTCCGTTAAATAGAGTCTTTGCTTACGCCGCTCAAACAGCTCTTTCCCTAAAGAAGCCTCTAATTGTTTTAGCTGAGTGCTTAAAGTCGGCTGACCAATATGCAGCTTTTCCGCCGCCTTGGCGATAGTCCCCTCCTTGGCAATAGTATAAAAATAATGCAGATGGTGATAATTGAGCCAATGATAGGGGTTGTCATTTTTTACTGTCATAATGACCTCATTCCTTAAAACGAAGAACTTATTACAGATTATCTATTTTTTAAAGAGCCATTTTTAGACTATATTGGGAGCTTCGGAGGTCTTTTTGGAACAAACGTTGTTATTTCCCTTTGCGGAATATTGGTGGTTTTATCTTGGGTTTATTGTCTTTGTTATCTCAATGCTCGCTCTCGATCTGGGAGTTTTTCACAAGCACTCACATGCTGTCAGTTTTAAGGAGGCCTCCATCTGGTCCGTGGTGTGGATCAGCTTGGCCATGGTCTTCAATGTCGGTCTCGATTATTATGTCGAGGCTTGGCGCACCACTTTCGGCCTCAATTACAATCGTGCCTTTGCCTATTCGCAAGACATCCTGCAGACAGGCACCACCGTATCATCGCTGTTCAATCAGCGTACCGAGTACAATGCGCTGAACCGGCTGGATTTCTCCGTGAAAGTCGCGCTGTCGCCGAATGCCAGCATCTCGTTCTCGGCGCTGAATCTCACGCGTCCGATGTTCCGCACACGGCAGACC
>JBCECD010000415.1:0-276 GCA_039206745.1 Bdellovibrio sp.
AATTATCTCGTTGAGAGAGGAGCCGTCCGTCGCGACATCCGCCGCAGCCTCGGTACCGAGCTTTACCCAGGAACAGCTCTGGCAGAAGGCCTGCCTCTCACTTTAAGAATGCAAATATTAGATGCCACAAAAGGATGCACACCTTTAGTAAACAGTGCTGTTTACATTTGGCATTGTGATGGTGCTGGTGACTACTCCATGTACAATGAATCAGTAAAAACTGAAACCTATCTTCGAGGAGTTCAAATCACAGACGAAAATGGTTGGGTTGAATTT
>JBCECD010000415.1:286-776 GCA_039206745.1 Bdellovibrio sp.
ATTTGAAACCATTTATCCAGGCTGCTATGAAAGCCGCGCAGTTCATATTCACTTTGACGTTTTTAAAGACGCCTCTCTAGCTGTGAACAATAAAAATATAGCCAAAGTATCACAGCTAGCTTTTCCCGATGAAATTTCACAACAAGTGTACGAACTCAACTCATCTCAATATCCAAATGGCCTGACCAATTTAAACAATAATCCTCTAGCTAGTGACTCCATCTTCTCCGATGGTTACTCTTCACAGCTCGTGAAAATCATCAGCGGCACACCTTCTTCCGGTTACACAGCTGAAATTGCTTTAGCAGTAGACCCCTCTAATGTAGAAGATGTCTCCCAAGGCCCTGGCGGACCGGGCGGCCCCGGAGGTCCCCCACCTCCTGGTGGCGGGCGTCCCCCCGGCAGGCCTCCAGGCCCTAGACCGAAAAACTAGCTCTCTTAATTTTTCTTTCATCTGCTGTGGGAATAAAGGACCTGCAGCAGATGAGCA
>JBCECD010000415.1:786-2993 GCA_039206745.1 Bdellovibrio sp.
TCAAATCATGTTTCTCCCATAAGTCATAAGGCATGACTTTAAAAGGCTGTAGAAACAGTTTCCTGTCCGAATCAAAATGCGACAACAATAACCACTCTCTTTAAATACTTTCGAAATCCTTTTTACCCATATTCAAATACCAAGATACTGCTGTCTCATTGAAGCCATTTTTGTCTCATTTTTTTCCTATCCACAGTTCGAAAACATTAAGATGTCATTCTTTCTGTAGAACAAAAGATAGTTGCACGTTCGGAGGTATCTATGAAATGGCACACAACTTTAAGTGGAAAGCTGTACACATTGATTGGCATTCCATTGATCGTTTTAGGTTTGGTGGTAGCAATTGCAAGCCATACAATTCATGATTTATCAGGACGGCTGGAGACAGCCAGCCAGGTGCGAGCTCCTCTTATCCAATATGCGGGAGAAATGACAGCTCTGGCTAATGATATGTCGCGCTTTGTGTGGATGTCCATGGGTGCTGAAAATGAAGAGGAAAAGGAAAAGGCTCTAAAGCGCCTACACAATGCCCAGGGACGATTTCAGGAGGCCATGAACCAGTATGATCATCTTCCGCAAAGTAACGAGCTCCGCTTAGAGTTCGACAAGATTAAAAAGGAATGGCCCTCTCTTACATTTCAGCTGCAAAATATTGAACAAAAACTTCGAGAGCCAAGTGTAGATCTGCAAAAATTAAAAATTGTAATGAGACCTCGTCTTGCCGCAAGTCTTGCTCTGGTAGATACCACTCTGGAATTTATCAACGAAAAACGAATACAGACTATGAAAGAAGAATCTCACCAAGAATCAGAAGAAATTAAACATCTCGAACGCCTGGTTCTTTCAGTAAGCCTTACCATCATCATTTTAATCGGCGCCGGTGCAATTTGGCAGATCAAAACTTTAGTGCGCACCATGGATCACTCTGTACGCCATCTCCACTCTTACTCTCAAGATGTTCTTCATGGAGCGATGCAACTGGCAGCAGCCTCCACTCAGGTCGCAAGCAGCTCAACTGAATCGGCTAGTGCCATCGAAGAGACCGTTGCTACTATGGAAGAGCTGACGTCCATGGTAAAGGTGGGAGCTTTAAGTGGACAAGAGGCAGCCCGCCTCGCACAAGAGTCATTTCGCGAGGCCGAACTCAGTGAAAAAGAACTGCGAGCCCTGATCTCGGCCATGCAAGAAATTACCAAATCAGCTCAGGATATGTCGGAAGTAGTGCAAGTGATGGACGATATTGCATTTCAAATAAACTTATTGGCCTTAAATGCCTCTGTAGAAGCAGCTCGAGCAGGAGAACATGGCAAAGGATTTGCCGTTGTCGCGGAAGCTGTTCGCAACTTAGCTCAAAAATCCGCTGCTTCAGCGAAAGAGATTCATAATATGATTAAGGACTCCGGAGAAAAAATAAGTCAGGGTGTGCAAGTTGCCGATCGTGGCGGAGAGGCCCTCAGCCGCATTGTCAATTCAATCCAGCAAGTCTCTCATTTGAATGCGGAAGTTGCCTCAGCAACCAATGAACAAGCTGAAGGCATCTCGCAAGTAAACAGCGCCATGACTCAACTCGACACCTCGACACAACAGAACGCCGCAGCCAGTGAGGAAGTCTCCGCATCAGCGCAGAGCATGCGCCGCCAAGCTGGTGAGTTAGAAGGCGTAGCTCAAGGTCTTTACAACCTTGTCCATGGTGCACAGGAGAAGGCTGCTTAAACCTCCTTTGAACTCTATTCATCACTATTATGGCAGGGATAGATATCCCCTGCCCCTTGTCGAATGCCTCGAAATATCCTAGGTGAACATTGACAATTCCACTGCCGTAGCGAAAGATTTAAAGGTCCTGTATACAAGTAATCAATGTCAGAATATTTTTGCTGAATTTCAGTAAATATGCTGGAGCATTTTTACAAGATTGGGAAAAATAATCAATGAGCTCTGCGCCTATCATATCTGAAGATTCTATTTTAACCATCGAACTCAAGCGCGATGTCACAAAACATCTGAAGCAGGGACATCGTTGGATTTTTGCAAATTGCTTTGAAGAAAAGAGGTCCGTCAAATCAGGAATTCATCTGCTCAACTTTAAAGGTGAAGCGATGGCTCTTGGAATCTGGCAAGGCGACACTCAATTGCGCTTTCGAGTTCTGGTATTAGCCGAAGATCCCGTATTTAGGCGCAATAATCTGAAACGCACCCTTGAGTTATAC
>JBCECD010000416.1:0-434 GCA_039206745.1 Bdellovibrio sp.
AACCAAATCTTGGAAAATCTTTGCCCAGTTCGTTATCATAATGATTAACGATAGTTTCCAAAGATTTTTTAAGTCTTTCAATCTCCCCACCCCTCTGCTTAAGTTGTTCTTGGAGGGATTGGAGGGCTTTTATATCTATAACTATCATTTCCGGGTCGCTACAAAATGGACTAGGCTTGTCAAAAGCTAATAGCTGACCAGTGGTCTTGCTTCTTATCAGATATTTTATTTCAAACTCCCTCGGCTTATCTGTGCTCATAGAAGAACCACCAAAAATAAATATGCATTTAAGACTGCAAAGACAAAAAGCAAAATTGACCAATCGTACATTTTTTTCTCGATTGACTTATGGAGATTCAAAGTAAGCCAAATAAATAAAACTAAGTTCATTGCCGCAAAAACTGTTTTCATATAATCTCCCATTTAGCGGCTTT
>JBCECD010000416.1:444-2913 GCA_039206745.1 Bdellovibrio sp.
GCTTTGACGTATGCATTTAGATATTTCTCTGGAACTTCATAACCAAGCTCTGCAATTCTTTCCGCCCACCTGTCGTATTCTTCTTTGGTCGTTCCCTCTGGATCAGGCCAAGAGAGCTTTTTATCAAGCGTATAAACTCCGATGCCGACTAGAGGTGCACCAAGGCCATACATAATTTGTTCGACTGGAAGATCTTCCCAGTCAGGATATTTATTTCCCATCCACACCCTCCCTATCTCGTAACTTTTGGAGTAATTCATCGGCCTGATCCATTGAATAAGCAATCCGATTAACACCAGAAAGAAAATCTTCAAAGAAAGTTTCTAGCTCGAGCATCAACTCCCGATTCTGCTCTTCAGCAGCCTTATAGCCTGCGAGGAAAGCCTTCTTATCGTACATATCAGTCATAGAGGTACGATGATTTCCTGTCGCATAGGCCTCCGCAAGCTGCTCTTTGGTTTTGGTCATTATTTACTCCTCAAAAGCTGTGCAATGATACACATGAGGTTCACTGCTTCCTCCTCTTCAAGCTTTCTTATAATTGCGACAATTACGCAGATATCTTCGTACGAAAGTTTATTTTCACTCATTATTCCCCCTCTCTGATTTCTTCAAAAATAACTTTGAATCTCTTCCCGTCTAACTCACGCGGCTTCTGTATTTCCCCACCTACATACTTGTGAGAAAATGTTTGTTCTATCCTAAAAGGCTCGCGCTTTATTTCATGAACATTCAATAGAAGAGCTGCATGGGTGTCTGAGTTATATCTTGTAGGCGACCAGGCGAGTGTAGACTCTGATATTTCAACCCTTCCATAAACTCTCTCCGCCTTTTGAAGCAAGCTTTCTAATTCATCTGCATCTACAGCGTAGACCCATGAATTTTCACGATAGCCTACCATTCGGACCTCGATGTTCAGTGATTTAATGTTCGGAAACTTCGGCTGGTTCATTTAATACCTCGGATAAAGCGATTCTGTGCGCTTTCCAGCTAAGACTTCGGCATATTCCATTCCACGACAGAAACTCATTGCGCAGAAATAAATTAATGTCCACGCTTCATCCGTTGTTGTTTCGTCTGTAAAACCTTCTGGCATTTGCTCATAATAATTGTCCAGAGCCGTTGCCCACTGTTCATCAGAAACTGCTACCATTGGTGGCTTTCTTGTTTTCATTGACTCAACATAATGAGCTATCTTCTTGTAATCTACTGCTTTACTCATGCTTTTCATCGGACTTCCTTTCTAATAAACTAAACACAACTCTTTCAGAGTCTATTGGATACACGTCACCAACAATGAAATCTAAATCTGGATAACTATCTTTCCAATAATCATGCGGATACTGTGGATCAAAATAGTAAAGAGTAACTTTATCCCCTTTTTGAAATGCACGATCATTGACTCTAATTTCGAAAGTCTTAGACCCATCTCTGACATTGCAATAATGTTGATGCAGAATTTTAAGTTGATGATGATTCATCCCCGCTCCTTTCATTGAGGACTTTAATTAACTCATCCGCAAGACACACAGCTGATTTTGCTATCTGCTCAAGGGGCATGTTATTCGAGTAAGGGTAAGCCATCCCGCCTTGTGCCGCCATCGCGGCGAAATACTCACGCTTAGTAAGACCTACATTGCTAGATTCAAGATTATTCCAGCTATCAACTAAATCATCCGCTTTAGTCTCACTCATCCTACTTCTCCTTCATCACCGCACTCCAAATGAGCGCTTTTTTAAAATATTTAATTTCCCGGCGTTATCCTACTTTTGTCGGAGTCAAGCGGTTAACGATTTTCTTTTCCTTGTGGATAACTTCCAAATTCATCAAGGCCTGCTCGATGTAGTACCTCCGCCGATCTCCATCGGAAGTGGGCAGATCAATTTTCTTTTCCAGCTCTTGGATGTAAAACCTTTGGGCGTTTATGATTTCTTGCTGGATGTCCACAATGAACTCCAGGCGCTTGTCATGATTTGTCATGATTGAGTCCTATTTCTTAGAATTGAGATTCGATCGCGCATGATGTCTGTCCGCTTGTCGGACCCCTTGATTTCTAGGATCGCGCACATTTCTTTTAAGCGTGAGGTGACGCGCTCGCCGTATTTTTGCGTCAGCTCATTAAGCGATAGATTCGTGCTGATGAATGTCGGCAATCTCTTTTGGCAGCGAAGATCAAGAATCGTAAAAAAATGTTCGCGAGCAAAATCTGTGGTGTTTTCTGAACCGAGGTCGTCGAGAAAAAGAAAACGACATTTCAAACACTTTTGAAACTCTTGTGGGTCCTTCTTAGTCCGAAACTGGTAAAGCAAGTAGCCCATTGGAAAATATGCGACTGTGTCAATTAGGCTGGCCTCGTGAATATATGCAGCTTTCAAAATTTTATTCATCATTGCGTTTAAAATGAAAGTCTTACCGACCCCTGACTTCCCCATCAAAAGGAAGCCAAAGTCGTCATTGCCCTCATCGTA
>JBCECD010000417.1:0-2912 GCA_039206745.1 Bdellovibrio sp.
GAGTGAGCCTGCTGACACAACTGCAATCTCGGGCTTCTCTTCATAGAAGTACCGTAGGAACTTTAAGAGATTAGGCTGCTCTTGTATCTCATCAAAAAAAATAAGAGATTTTTCATGGAGTCTCTTTTGAGTTCTTATTTGTATCTCATCTAAAACCTCTTCAATTTTTATATGCTCTTTCTCTACAGATTTTATTTTTCCACGCTCTAGATTGACCTCAAGTAGCTCTAGTCCCTCTTCGTCTGCGAAGAGACGAATGAGCGTGGATTTACCCACTTGGCGAGCCCCGCGAAGTATGAGAGGTTTTCGGCCGTCCCTGTAAAACCATTCTCTTATAAATTTAAAATGATAACGTCTCATATAATTTATTGTAACTTATTGATATTACATTATCAAGATCTAAAATAGGGGTATTTTTAATCATATCAAGATCTAAAATAGGGGTATATATCATCACAAATAATCAGTGGTGGAGGCGCGGAGAGGGGAAGGTCGTTCTTCCTAGAAAGGTGTGTCTGCGCTTCAATCCCCACCGACCTCAAATAAATCCACAGCGAGGGCTACAACGCATTCATCTTTTGCGGTTTTGATGACTGGCTCGCACTCCTGAATGCTATTTAAGATAATTCTTTTAATCTCTTCTGCTGCGCTTTTGGAAATACTCATGATCGAGGTGTAATGTAAGTCTTCGGACTGCTTTCGATCCAGTGAGCTTATTGATTGCAGTCTCCAGTTTGAATGATGCTTTTTCAACGTCAGGCCTTGCTTGCTGAGATGGATCCTTTTTTGTGTGTTGAAGTATTGCCCTGCCTGGAGGCTGACTAAGCCTAAGCTTAAGAGAATTTCTAACGCCTCTTTAATTTGAGCAACAGGGATATTTAGATAGTCTTTCATGGCGGTAGGCGTTCTCAGGCGTGGTACTAAGGTGCACATGTGAATTGCCGTAAAGAGCCAGCCTTCGTAATACTGAAGTTGCTCTTCGATAGTCAGTGCATGTGAGTTGTTTATTCCCCTCAAAGCCGTGAACACCTTCTCAATGTGGGAAAATTAGTTCGAATTCTCGTTGTGGACACTGAATTGCCGGCGCAAGTGAATGGCATCAAGCAAGATGGTTTTGCTTATAGTTTCAATGACGGTGAAAATGTTTTGATTTTAGTTCAGCGTGATAAATGGAAAGCCGCTCAAAATCCACTTTATGTTGAAAGAGTCTTGCACCACGAACTGGCTGTTCTGGCCGGTCTGGAAAAAACAGGTGTCTACAGCATAACAGAAGATTTTACTAAATCCCGCATGGCATTCTGGCAAAAAGTTCTTTCACAAAATTTTGCCTGCACAGTCAGTCTGTTTTCAAAAAAATTTGTGTCAGACAGCGATACGCCATCTATTGGAAAGTTTCTGGGAGCTTCTGGTATAGTTAAAAAAATGGATACGGAAGCTGGATTTGTGACTTTAGCCAGAATCGGTGTTGAAGCCAATGATGGCTATTATCCATCTGTAATAGCAAGATATGTTATTTCGGCAGAAGGCTATCTGCGTGCTGTGATATCTGAGGCAGATGTGTTGGAAAAAGGTCCTGACTGGCGAATTTTTAAAAATCTTCAAAACAACTCGGCGGAAAAAATTTACTTCACACCTTATGATCTGGTTGAATCTCACGGGTCTAATCTGGAATCCTGGGGGCCTTATTTTGTTCAGGTCAGTTGCTCAAAAATATAAAGGCTTTTTGGCGGTTCAGGCTCTCGTTCTGAGTTTAATAAAGTTGATTTTCGATAATAAGCCTCAGTGATGGGCCTGTTGTATATTTCTATTTGTAAAAATTCATTTGATTTTACTTGCAATATGACTTCGTAAGCGAGGGTGGCTTATTAATTCGCACCAGTCTCGAAGCTTCTATATGCATCCGCCCTTGATAGAATAAAGATTTTTTTCCAGAGTTTGATCTAACTGATGGCAAAAATAAAGATGGAGAGGCTCCACAGCCTGAGTTTGTCAACGAGTCGTTCATATGGATACCTTTAAACGGCAGAAAGTGCGCGAACGTAACACTCCTGGAGTATTTGAAGCCACCGATTTCAAAGGTTCCAGTGGGAATGATTTCCAGCTTAAAGTCACGGGCACAACACAATAAACCTAGTCCAAGTGTATGCCAGCAATCTTCACGGCAAAGTCTGGACCTGCACAGCTTCTACTAATTAACTAGTTGAAAATATATTTTTCATGCCTTAGTCTACTATATAACTAGTAGATAGGAGCATTTTTTGGCTAGACCAAGGCAACCAGGGTTAACAGAAAACGAGTTAGAGGTAATGAAAATTCTTTGGGCGCAGTCCCCTCTGAAGGTTTCTGAGGTGCTCGAACTCATAGGGAGGAAGCCTAAACCTGCTTACACTTCTGTTCTGACATTAATTCAGTCTATGGAGAAGAAGGGTTATATCCGTCACATCAAAGAGGGAAAGGCCTTTTCGTATTCACCGATTCTTCAGCAAGGAAAGTTTTTGACAACTGAGGTGAAGAGAATTGCAAAGAGGCTTTTTGATAGCACGCCGGGGGCACTTATTTTGAACCTCGTAAAGCAAGAGCAGCTAAGCGCTGAAGAAATTGCTGAACTAAAAAAACTATTGAGAGATGGGAAATGAACGCACTTTCATACACACTTTTTATCGGGATCTTTCTTGCATTTTCTCTAGGCCTCTATTTTGTTTCCAATATCTTAGATTCTTTGAAGATGACGGCAAGCCACAAGCTATTCGTACTTAAAGCGGGATTGCTCCTTCTCGCATTATCTCCATTTATATTTTTATTCTTGTCGGCTATTACGGCAAAGTCCATTGAGATAAAAATGGACAACCTGTATATAGACCCCCTCGCGGCAATGCCTCTTTCGTTACCTCCGGTACGTGAGAAAGTATATT
>JBCECD010000418.1:0-2887 GCA_039206745.1 Bdellovibrio sp.
ATTTATGGTTGCAGGTTTGGGATCTCTTGTGAGGGCTCTTCTTTTCGTTGGTGTGGGAGGCCTATTTTGGAGTGCCTGGGCACTTTCGCCTGAGGCTTTATGTGGGAAAAAATCCTATGAAGGCCTGTTGCCTTGGCAATCAGATCAGCTGCGAGAAGCCTGCTCTTTAGCAGGCCAATACGAAGAGTCTCTTTTGCCTGATGAGCAAGTTCAAAACGCCAGTCCTTTGCGGGAGGGGCGTGTCGATAATACCGAGAGTGCTTTGCAGCTCGGGGATTTTTTAAAATCGCGAGAGAGTCAGACTTCCTGCATGAGTTCCTCTTCATTTGAGGCCTCGCAACATAGAATTTCTTACCCGAATGTGCTTTTAGAGAAAACCGCAACGGGCACTATTCCTGTTTCAGTTGTAACGGAACAGGAAGCCAAAGAAATTTTTGCTGAGATTTCCCGCGACCCTCGTTATGCCAAAGAAGTTCTCGAGGCTGGGTGCTGGGCGCGCTCGCATTTGATCGCGCGGGCGTTAGAGAAAAAGGGAATTCGGGCTGCCAAGGTCTTTATTGAAGGAGATCTTTTGGTGGATCAAGTGCGTCTGACTTATCATGTGGCACCGGTGATAGCTGTGAGCACCTCGCGAGGACTGGAATTGCAGGTCTTAGATCCCACTCTGGGAACGGCGCCTTTGCCCATTTCTTCTTGGAGCCAGCGCTTCACCTCTTTAGAAAAAAATAAAAAGGCGGAACCTTATTTAACAGATCGATTTGTGTTGCAACCTTTGAAGAGCTCTACGGCAGCGGAACAATCAGAAGATCCGAGCCGGAAGAAGTGGCATTCTGCGGAACTTGTTCTGGCCGAAAAGGAAATGGAAAGACATCGTCTCAGCTTGGAAAAATAGAGTCCTCTTGTGCAGAGGACTCCTTGGATTTTTTATTCCTTGAACATGGTATAGACTTCTCTCTCTAAAGACTCGCGGAACTCGGGAGCCGCAATCTTGATCAGAGCCTGCGAGCGCTCCTTCAAAGTTTTGCCGAAGAGAGGAGCCACGCCATGCTCCGTCACCACATAGTGCACATGAGCGCGGGTTGTGGTCACACCAGCACCTTGTTTCAGATAAGGAGTGATTTTTGAAATGCCTTTGTTGGTTTTAGAGGTCAAGGCAATGATAGGCTTGCCTCCTTTGGAGAGAGCGGAGCCGCGCATGAAGTCCATCTGTCCACCAATACCAGAGTAAATATGGCTGCCGATAGAGTCAGCGCACACTTGACCTGTGATATCCACTTCAATCGCGCTGTTGATCGCGATCACCTTTGGGTTCTGACGAATGATGTGAGTGTCATTGGTGTAGGCAGCATCCATCAACACCACACTGGAGTTGTCGTGGATGAAATCATAAACTTTGCGTGAACCGATCACAAAGCTGGAAACGATCTTGCCTTTCATGCGGCCTTTGAGGCGATTGGTGATGGCGCCTGTGTTGCATAGGTCCACCAGACCATCTGAGAACATCTCGGTGTGAATACCGAGGTCTTTATGGCCATGCAGGGCACGCAAGGTCGCATCGGGAATGGCGCCGATGCCCATTTGCAAAGTTGAACCGTCTTCAATCAGGCTGGCAATATGGCGGCCAATCGCCATTTCCTCTTCCGTAGGTTGCGGAGGAGCCGCTAGGTAAAGTTCTTCGTTCACTTCCACAGCATAATGAACTTTTTTGAATTCAATCTGCGCATCCCCGAAAGTGCGAGGCATATGCGGATTCACTTGCGCGATAATTGTTTTAGCCGTGCGAACAGCGGCAATGGAGACATCGACAGAGGGACCAATACTGCACATGCCATGCTGATCAGGAGGGGACACCTGAATCAAAGCCACATCCAAAGGCACGATGCCATCATAAAACAAATGTGGGATTTCGCTCAGGAAAATGGGTACGAAGGAGGCGTTGATATTGCGACGTAATTTGCGCAGATTGTGACCGTTGAAGAAAGAGTATACTTCAAAGCTTTGTTCATAGTCAGGATGAGCGTAAGAGCAATCTCCTTCGGTATGAATGCTGTAGATCTTCACGTTGCGCAGCTCCGGGGCGCGAGCTACCAGAGCTTTAACCAACTGCTGAGGAGTGGCGGCGGCAGAGTGAAGGAAAACACGATTTCCAGATTGAACAACTTTTAATGCTTCTGCGGCTGAGACAAATTGAGCCATAACGGGACCTTTCTTAATTCAGAGCTTGCTGAATATCTTCTGCGATAGATGCGGGTTCATCTTTGGGAGCGTAGCGCTTCAGAACCTGGCCATCTTTCCCAATGAGAAACTTTGTAAAATTCCACTTGATAAGTTCTGTCCCGAAAATGCCGGGCGCAGATTCCTTGAGCCATTGATAGAGAGGGTCTGCTTGGTCGCCGTTGACATCGACCTTCGCCATCACTGGAAATTGAACCCCATAGTTTAACTCACAGAACTGCTGAATCTCCGTATTGGAGCCAGGCTCCTGAGATCCGAATTGATTGCAGGGAAATCCTAAAATGGTAAACCCCTTTTCCTTGAAGTTCTGATAGAGCTCTTCCAGGCCTTTGTATTGGGGAGTGAAGCCACACTTGCTGGCGACATTCACAATCAGTACGACTTGATTTTTATACTGTCCGAGGGAAACGAGGCTGCCATCGGCGGCTTTGACTGAAAAAGAGTAAAGATTTTTTTCCATGAGTGCCCTTTCTTCGGTGTGAAGTTTTGAGAAACACCACGGCTATAATGCGTTCCTATTTAAAAAATGTCATTTGAATTCTTGCGGGAGAGAGTGAGAACTCGGATGGAGCTCCTTCAACCGAGGGGGACGAGGGGGGGGGTGAAGCAGAGTTTCCACTCTATTTGTGGGAGAAAGTCCTCTAGGAAATCA
>JBCECD010000419.1:0-2865 GCA_039206745.1 Bdellovibrio sp.
CGTTCAGGCCGATTTCAAAACCAGCTTCCGTAATTTCCACTTCAAAACCACCTGTCGAGCTTGATTGCCTCATGTGTGTATAGCCCAGATCCAAGCCAAAGTTTTTTGTAAGCTGCACGCCCAGGCTCCCTTGAGCGCCAACACCAGTGTCGATGTTCTCGTGGCCGTCACCGCTAATAAACTTGCTTAAGTTCAAACCACCTTTAAGATTGATAACAGAGGTGAAAGCATAGGCGAGATTGCCATCAACTCTGGCTATTCCAACCGAGGAACCTGCGTTTGCGATATCTATATAGGTAATATTTGTCGTCCAGCCGAGTTCTTGAATGGGTAAAGAGGCATAACCCAAAGACAACCCCAGGGCTTCGTCGAGGTTTGAACTGCCACTGGCGGAGCCATAGCTAGAGGAGACTTCGATATCTGCCTTCAGGATAGGCTTAACAATGCCGACGCGGAATCCCTTGCTGGATATGTTGTCCTCTGTCGATAACTTTGCCGTAGAGGTGTTTTGTGCAAACGAGATTGAGGCAACGAACACCGTTGCCAGTAAAGAAGCGATTTCGGTTTTCATTATGTTCTCCTTTCATCGAGAAACTGATTTGTTTAACTTTTAAACGCTTACATAAAAATTGTCCCCCAGCCCAAGCTGTAGACCGCCTAAATGCGGTCCTTACTTATAGTTAGGTGAACATCTCATAAGGGATACAATCTTTGTGCCAAAATACTAACTTTCAGTTAGTTAACTTATAGTTAGGGTAAGAACGAAAATAGAAGGGGTGAAAGATAGAGCAAGAATTGACAAAATACCCATAAAGCACAGACGGGCCGTGGAGACACAGTTACGGCAAATTGCTGTTGTTATTCAGCAGCGTAGAGAAGAAATGGGGCTTACGCAAGAGCAGCTTGCGGAGATCCTTGGTTTAACAGTTGTTGCTCTTGGTTACATCGAACAAGGACGGCGGTTTCCAAGTCTTCCCTTTTTATTTTATATATGTCGAGTGATGGACATACCTATCAAGCTTGGGGTGTAAGTTTCCACCCGCTCTTGCATTTTTTCAGCATGCGCTGGATCAATGAGAACAAACAAGTTCAATGAGATCATAACTTTGATAGCGTCAAAATATGAAAATTTTGAAGAGTCTGGCTTCGGTCAAGTTGGCTGTTTTTGTTATCTTGTCTTTGGCTATTTTGATCGCCATGGGAACCTTGGTGGAATCTCGTTTAGATGCCCGTGCGGCTAAGGTGTTTGTATACGATTCTTGGTGGATGTATGCGACGATGGGTCTGTTGACTGTGAATCTTTTGGCGGTCATTGCAGATCGCTTTCCATGGAAAACCCAGCATATGGCTTTTATTTTTGCTCACATCGGAATTATTATCCTGCTGGTAGGCTCTGTCTTAACTTTGAGGTTTGGAACGGATGGCATTCTCCGTTTAGAGCCGGGGCAGGAGAATAATAAAGTTATTTTGCCTGAAACAGAGTTGGTTTTATTCCGTTCTCCGGGGATTGATGATTTTCAGAAAATATATACAGAAGAAGTGGAGTTTCTAAAGTCTCCTGTGCGCGCAGAAAAGCCTTTTATCATCAAGGCAAAAGATCTGGATATTAAGATTATGGAGTCCGTCACCTATGCTGTTCCCAAAATGCAGGTAATAGCTTCTCAATTCTCTCAAAGTGGAGCCGGCCTGCGGCTGCATTTGACTAATGAGAGAGTGAATTTCACTGATTGGTTTATCCAAAGAAATATATTTGAAAAAGTGGAAAAAGATCTCGGTCCGGTGAAGATCACTTTTGGTGGACTCTGGGAGCGCAGCCTCGATAGAAATGAAATCCGCTTTGTTCCGCAGGAAGAAAAAGTTCAATATTTTATCTACGGAAAAAATGAGACCCGAGAACTTCGCAAAGGATGGATTAAAGAGGGGGAGGCTTTAAAAACTCCTTGGATGGGTTTGGAAGCCAAAGCTTTGCGATATTTCCCTAAGGCCCAAACACAGTGGAGCATTGAAAAGAGTGAGCACCCGACGCCTTTGACCGTCACAGCCCTGCGGGTGGTTCACAATGGGCATGAGTCTTGGCTCTTTCAGAATGACAATCTGAAGATTTTTACCGACAGTCATGTGTATCTTCTGGCTTTCATCAATAAACGCAAAGAGCTGCCTTTCTCACTGGTTTTGAAGGAGTTTGTAAAGTCTGATTATCCAGGAACGATGAGGGCTATGAGTTATCAATCCCACGTGCAAACGTCAGAGGGTGGGGATCATTTGATTGCGATGAATGAACCTCTCAAGCAGGGGGGCTTTTATTTTTATCAGGCTAGTTTTGATCAGAATGAGAGAGGCACTGTTCAGGCCAGCATCCTCTCAGTTAATCATGATCCGGGGAGAATACTAAAATACCTAGGGTCATTTCTGCTGAGCCTAGGTATTGTGATGATGTTCTATTTTAAAAAGAGACAAAAGAATCAGGCCCAGGCCTAATTCTTTTTAGATTTCATTTTCAACTCGGATACGGCCTGTTGACCTTTGCGTGACAAATCGATGGATTTACCGAATACGCGGGCCGCTTCTTGAGGAGCATGGAAGCCAGTGGAGTTCTCAGCTTCAACAAAGTCAAACAGGAATTGAGCTTGTCGTTGGAAGTCGCGAGCTTCAGCCAGTTTTGGATTGGGAGTTTTTTCCAGATCCACTTCTTTAAACTCTTTCAAATCATTGATCAAAGCGATCAAGGCATCAAAAGCGATATTGCGCAATTCAGTGTGACGATCCTGGATTGTTTCAACTCGAGAGAGCAATTCTTTTTCCGGAACATTATGGCAGGTTTGGCAGGCCTTATTGATGTTCAGAAGAGGACTTCTCACTTGATGG
>JBCECD010000420.1:0-2864 GCA_039206745.1 Bdellovibrio sp.
GGGCCTATACTAATTTCTGGATCTCAGGCTCCAATTCGAAGGGTGCAGTCCATAGTACCTGATGTGGACTTTCATCAATTTGCAAAGCCGTTGATTGAGTATATCTGTGCCCATCAGGAAATTCCCTTAAGTGGAAATCAAGTTAAATTCATTCGCCATTATTTCGGCATGTCTTTACGTGAATTTGCCAACTTCTTTAATGTAAAACACCAGTCAGTTATGCGCTGGGAAGGAAAGAAGCAATCTGCTGCGCGAATTGATGTAAATACTGAAATTGTTATGCGTATTAAGATACTTAAGAATTTAAAGGTAAAGCAATCGATCATCAGCCTTGCCGTTGATAGAGTTGACCATATCAAAGAATTTGAATCTTCTGGAGGATATAGAAACTTTACCCCTTTAAGGGTGTCTGGAATTGCAGTTTCAGCTTAAGGCAATAGAGAATAAATCGTCCTGATTTTGAATCCTGAAAACGAGGGCATGGATGCCCTCGTTCTTTTGGATGGGCGCACGGATGCGCCCATTTTCAGGATTGGCTGGCAGGAGGCCGAAACGTACTCAGTTCTTCATTTGAATAAATTGACACTCAACCCATATTCCCACTGATCCACAGCTTCAGTAAATCAGACCGAACAAATAACATCGTGCTGATCTTTACAAATAGTCCTTCGGGTATGCCACGCTTTTTCGCTCGATACTTCCAGTCATATACCGTCTCTGTCGAGATACCCAAAATCTTAGACACCTCATTCGGGCGAAGTAGTTTTTTGTGATCGGTCTCAAGGAAGCTTACTAAGTCTAGTTTCATTTCGTTGTTATTGTGCTGCATACGATTACCTCCGTTAGCTTCATCTGATCTGCCAGAGCAAAAATCAAAATGCAAACGCACCACTTTTCTCAAATCGAATTAAATGTCCCTAGAAGTCCCTTAGTGACCCTGTTCCTGTGGACATTGAAGTTTCTAGAAATCCATAGAAACGCTCTGTAACGCTTGCGAAGAAAGAAAAAAGCATCCAAAAAAATATTTTTACTTTTCATAAATGCGTCGAAGCCAAAGACGAAGACTCAAGTCTAGAAAATCACACAACAGACAAGTGGCTGGAGATTGAACCTGCTTCATTTTTGTTCGGTCTACCTCGAAATGCTCTATGGTATGCAGGTCGCTGTAAGGGCTTTGATGCGATCGGCCATTTACATTCAAGAGCTTCGTTGTTTTCAAAAATCGGCAATTCTAATTTGGTATTTTAAAAATGAGGCAAAAAAAGTATTTTACCTTGCCCCAAGGGCAGACTTCATTCTTTCATTGAGGGCAGTATGAAAGATTGGTTTTTAGTTGGTGAGTTCAGTAAAATAACGGGTCTTAGCTTGAAGGCTTTACGTCTGTATGAAGAAAAGGGTCTACTAATCCCTCGCGAGCGTGGCGATAATAAGTACCGCTATTTTTCTTCATCTCAGATCGAGGAAGCTAAGCGAATTGTCCAGTTTAAAGAACTTGGGTTCACCCTCGAGCAGATAAAACGACTCTTAACAGTAACAGCAGAAGAAACTCTGTACGAGTTGGTTAAGAAAAAGGTAGCTGAAAGCAAAAGCGAGGCTATTGATTTATCTCTGCGAATTCAAAATTTAGAATCCCTGCTGTCCTCTTTGGAAAAGAACAAACAATTGACCGAAGAACAAAGAGGAGTCCTTATGGAGAGTGTTTTTGAAGCAAGTTTAAATAATTTAAAACGTCGTGGAGTGGTGGCAGATTCTGAGTTAATCACCCAACTCAAGTCCGAGGTGGATCACTTCTCAGAAGATGTACAAAAACTATTACCGGAAATTAGGCAGGTTCTTAAAATCGTCAAACAAAAGAATATTCTTATCGGTCCAGGAAGGGCCAATACAGCAGCAAGTTTGGTTCTTTTTTCAGAAGGCTATTCACCATTTGATCCTCGCAGTTTCGACCTAATGCCAGAGACTTTTTCTCAGTCAAAAATCTTTATGTTTGATGTCGAGTATTCGAATTCAGATATTTTGGGTCTTCTTTGCGATGAAATAACTAAGAAAATCAATTTTGAGGTTGTCGCT
Source organism: Bdellovibrio sp. (assembly GCA_039206745.1). Classification (GTDB taxonomy): domain Bacteria; phylum Bdellovibrionota; class Bdellovibrionia; order Bdellovibrionales; family Bdellovibrionaceae; genus Bdellovibrio. Next base: position 2,071 of record JBCECD010000420.1, read on the forward strand.
TTTAAAAGTCCCTTTTTGGATATTTTAAAAGATGTGCAAATTAAAACAGGTGAAATTGATTTTGAGAAGTTTTCAGACTTAGATCCGATAGTGTTGGAGGCACCTAAGAGATCTGGAACTCGTGGTCTGTTTGGACCTGATTGGAGCCCTGATTTTGAAGCCTTTCGAACTTCATCCCCAGAGTTTCAAGCAGAACACAATTATCGAGAAAACGAAATCGAGGAGTTGTATAAAGACCTCGTTTATAAAAATCTCATGGACTATATCAACACAGAAACGATTCGAGATTTTCACGGACTGGGTCTTTTGAAGACATATCTAGCAGGAGGCCAAGAATCTGCTCATACAGAGTTACAAAAGACAAATGGCTTACTACTTTATCGTGAGGATTGGCTGAAAATCTATATGCGATTGACGGGGGTTGGAATTGCTGAGGCAAACTCCTTATTAAGCTCCATAAGGAATAATCCCCAAGATCACTCAATAAACAGCCTTAGCAACTCCTTGGAGCCAGTTGTTAAATCGTCACTGTATGAGGCTATTCCTGACCTCTATAGCAAAAGTCATGCGGTCAGTTGGTGGTGGTACTATAAGCGAACGGCAATCTTAAAGGCTTTATGGAAGGATTCCTATCTGGACTCGATCAAGAAATGGGAAGATCAGCATCAAATGATCTGGCAGGAATTCGGGTACAAAAAGGATAAAGACCTATACTATTTAAAAGCATGAGCCATTTTGTGGAGATGTCTCATTTTTAGTTGAAAGTCGGGAGCCGCTTTCGTGAAGTGAACCCG
>JBCECD010000421.1:0-2855 GCA_039206745.1 Bdellovibrio sp.
ACTTTCGAGATGTGGAGGTGCGCACGCATATTGATGAAGTCTCACTCGCGGCACCTGTGCAAAAGTTGATGACTCAAGGTGGGTCTATCGGAACTCTGGGTATGGATATGGTTCTGCGGCTGCAAGGTGGTCAAGTGCAATCCATAAAAGGTCAGACGCAAGTGGATATGATGAGTGTCGAGGGTGTGGATCTTCACAAGACCCGTGTTTCCGTTGAGGGGAAAGCGGGAGATGTCACTTTGAACACTCAGTTCAAAATTCTTAAAGTGGGTGGTGCATCACCGGCAGCGGCGGTTTTAAAACAGGTCACACCGAATGAGTGGTGGACGGAGGGCTCATTGGAGATGCAAACCGTCTCGGGGCAATTTCATTGGCAGAATTTAAAGGCCATGCAGTGGAAGAATGTGCAAGGGACCATTCAGAAAACCGGCAAGCTTCTGACCGAAGGATCTTGGGATGACAAAGGCCTGCTTAAAGGTCAGGTGCAAAATCGAGATGGCAAGAATCAGAAGAAATGGGTGATTCAGGGTGATCGTGAAAATCCTCTTTTTATGGAGCAAGTGTCGTCCACCTCAGCTGTGAAGCGGTGATGAAGAATGCGAAGGAGTGTGAAGATGATTGCAGCGATCGTTCTGCTCTTGATCTCGGTCCTGTTATGGCGTCATTACACGTGGAAGGCTCAGCCTTGGCCTCAGGGAGCTTTGCAGCCACCGGCCTATCAAGCTCATCGCGGTTATTGGAAAGAAGGGGCGCCTGAAAACACCTTGGCTTCGATGAAAGCGGCTTGGGAACAGGGTTTCCAAATGGCGGAGCTGGATGTGCGTCTTTCTGCGGACGGTATTCCTGTAGTCTTTCATGACAAAACTTTACGACGTTGGGGAGATGAAAAAGTTTTGGTTTCAATGCTGACAGCTCGGGAGCTGTCGACTAGAACACAATCGCCGACTTTAGAGCAAGTTTTGCAAAGTCAGGAGCGACCTGCTTTTATTAATATAGAGTTGAAAACAGATCAGATGTGGGATGGCCAACTGGAAAAAAAGGTTGCCGCAGTGGTGCGACAGCAGGGTGCAGAAAAACAGGTTTTGTTCTCCAGCTTCAATCCTCTGGCTCTGTATCGTCTGAGTCGAGAAATCCCACAGGTGCCACGAGCCTTGTTGGCAACTGAGGAGAAAGATGCCCGTAACAAAATATATTTACGCCACCTGTGGCTTGCGCCTTATGTGAATATTCAGGCTTTACATCTCGATGCTCAGTATGTTTCACCTGGCGAATTGCAAAAGTGGAAGAAGAGAAAAATTCCTGTGGCTCTGTGGACAGTCAATGATCGTCAGCGAGCGCAAGACTATCTTGCTCAAGGGGCGTTGAGCATTATCACAGACGAGCCTATAATAAAAAAATGACTGCATCCGAGAGCGATTGCAGGACGGTGATAAAGAATTGAACTGAAGAGTTTATCCTCTGAGGTGCTCATCAGATCAATCATTGATGAGGCGGTCCGATAAGTAGGTGCTTTTAATGAGCAAGTATTGCCACCTCGATGGGGGCGATATCAAGAAATAGAAAATCGAACTGGATCTTTATAATCCCAGTTCGATTTTGAATTGCGAAAACTGAATTAAGACTTCGCAGTTTCGTTTTGTGTGGAAGTCTGTTTTGTTGCGGTATTTTGTGTATGAGTCACTTGTTGTTGATCGTGAATGTCTTTAGCGTCGACATCGATCTCGTTCAGGCCTTGTTTGAAGCCGCGAATGGCTTTACCTAAACCTTGTCCCAATTGTGGCAGGCGACTTGGACCGAAAAAAATCAAAGCAATGATCGCCAATAAAAGCAAATGTGTAATACTAAACTCACCCATGGAGCCTCCCAGTCAGTCATCAGTCTACACCTTTTAGACCTGTCTGGGAGGAAAATCAATGAGAAGAGAGTCTTTATTCGGTTGGTATATCGATAATTTCGATTTGATCCGCCTCTTGGGCTTCTTTTTCCAAATCGCTTGAGCTTTCCTCAGGTCCTACTGCTACCACCGCATTGCTGTCTGTGACTGTCTGCATTGGTAACGCCTCGCTGGAAGGGAAGGCCTTGTTGGGGAGCTCTTTGGGAATTCCTTTGGTCACGGAGGTCTTCACAGTGCGATTGCTTTTTGCTGTGGCTTTCACCTTCGCGGAGGATTTTTTAGGAGATGAAGCTGTCGATGAGGGAGTCGGCACACCCATGCTCTTCAACTCGCGGTCGTATTTACTTTTCAAAGCGGCAAGTTCTTTTTGATAATTCTTACGAACTTCTTCCACATGTTGGTTGCGAGCTTGAGTGATACAGCCGGAGTAAGCTTGCAAAGCCGCTTCTTTAGCCTGAGCTCGACACATCACCTCAGCTGAGTTCTGTGCAAAAAGTGGAGAAGAAAATAAAATAGCGATTAAAAAAGAAGTAATTGTTTTCATGGGCGCCCCCGAATGTTCCTTTGTTCGACAAACCTGGTGCGAGATTCATGCCGAGGGGACGAAAAAGATAAGCACATCCTGAGCTCGTCAGGATGTGAAATTTACAGGGATGATCAGACAATTGTCAGCGGCGAACCGCCTTGGGGTCCATGGCATCTTGCAAGCCATCTCCCAGATAGTTGAAACTGATCGTGGTCAACAAAATCAAAACCCCAGGGAGAATCGCCAGAAAAGGAGCCTGATAAATGAGCTCTTGAGCGTTGTTCAGCATATTTCCCCAGCTGGGTGTGGGAGGCATGATCCCCAAACCTAAGAAGCTGAGCGCAGCCTCAAATAAAATAGACTCTCCCACGCCCAAAGTGATGGACACCAGCATCGGGGCAATCACATTGGGAAACATGTGGCGCACGATAATGG
>JBCECD010000422.1:0-2826 GCA_039206745.1 Bdellovibrio sp.
AGCTCTGTACAGCTGTTTGCCGTACAGCCCCTCTTTATATGGCGTCCAATTTGCAAAGCCTTCCTACGGATGAAAGGAGAGGCTCAATAATGATGAAACGAATGCTGATCGTGAGCGGAATTTTCGGAAGTCTTTTCGCTAGTGCGGAAAATTCACGTCTTCACCTGAATTCTCTTTTTGAAAGTCAACCTCTGCGCACTACCTTTTCTGATAACTTTCAACATCCTTCTTTGCCTCAGTGGGAAAAGATGAATCATACCTTTGGGTGCAATGAAACTCAGTTCAATCCAAATAATATCGTTGCTGACCATGACGGTCTGACTCTTCATATGACCCATGCCCCCACTCCAGAACGCAACATGAGTGGCGCCGAGGTCACTGCCGATGGCCGCTTCTTCGGTGGAACCGGCAATAGAAATTTTCACTACGGAAGATTTGAAGTTCGACTGAAAATGACCAAGGCCCCAGGTACTGTAGCCTCTTTTTTTCTTTATAGATCCGATCCATGGCAGGAAATTGATATCGAATTTTTAGGGCGTGACACTCGCACCATTCAGTTCAATGTCTTTTACAACGATGGCCCGGAAGGAACAGAGAAAAATGAACCTATTATGTTCCCTATCCGCCTCAGTCTGCCTTTTGATGCCGCTGATGATTTTCATACATACGCCTTCGAATGGGGTGACGGTGAAATCCGGTGGTACATAGATGGCCAGCTCTTCCACACCCGCAAAGACCCGGCAACCACCCCCAATCTTCCCATGACATTGCGGATGAACTATTGGGCCACTTGCGATAGCGCCAGTGACTGGGCTGGAAAGTTCAACCCCGGCTCCCTTCCCCTTTCTGTGCAATATAAAGGAGTCCGTGTTCATCAATTGGCCTCCCCACAAAAATAAGATCCAAGCCGGCGACGGAAAGCCTTCCCATTCAATGGGAGCTTAACAATTAAGACCTGATCTTACATCCAGTTGGGGCTGAAGAGCTGAACGTGACCAATATTGAAATCGTATCCTATGAAAAGTCCTGGGACTCTTACAACCCCAAAACCTGGGTGATGGACCCAGGCGGGAAACACCGCAATATCAAACTCGCCTTCACAGATAAAAGCGGTAAAAACAAAGCATGAGCTGCTCAGCTAAAATTGATCCGGGAGATGCTTATCTTCTCATTCACAGTTGTGTCGGGGCTGATAAGGCCATCGGTTTATATTCTCGTATGACTGAATATGGCTATTCTGCAGATGTTCTTATTCTCGACGAGGTCGTCTCTCGACCTGCAAGTGGCAAGGCTGCAACTTCTGATAGTGGAATTCAGTAATACCTAAGCTGTTAGATCATTCAAAGTGACCATCAGTATGCCCGCCGAATAAAAAATGCCACTCTAATAGAGTGGCATTTTTGAGAAACTTCTCTTACCTGTTGAATTACTTATTTAACGAGGTTCAACTTCACTTCTCCCTTTTTCAAAGGGAAATTAAGTTTGGCAGCTGTACGAATCATCGTGATCAATTTTGGATTCTCTTTGTCTTGGCATTTGGAAATATCCAGAGTGATTTCAGAAACGCTCATATAATCCACTGTATGCTTGGTGTCCAAGATCTTGGCACAGGTTAAATAGTTGATGTTATCCTGAAAAGTCGTTCCACCGCAGCCGATATTTGAATTGACTTTATACTCACTGGTGAATTGAACCAACTTCGGTCCATTGGCAAGACCATAACAACCGATAATAGGAGCTCGCTCTACAAAGAATTCTTCTGATTGAATATCTTGAACTACCAAATAAACTTTATCGTGAGCATCTACTGTGGCAAAAGCATGTGAGACAAAAAGGCTTAGTAGACCTGCCATAGCTATTCTTTTCATAAGCAAAGCTCCTTATTTGATCTTTTTGGATCAGGAGAACATACCAAACAAACTTTTTTATTTCCTTTTTTAAAAGGGACCTTGAAAAAAATGCCTGTCGAGTCTTTTACAACATCTTTGCAGAATTCATTGGCAATTGAATCTGCTTAAAAACTGTTTGATCATGACTCATAATCAAACAACTACCTGACCTTTTAACTATATCCCCCTCCTCCTAACACCTTCCTTTTATTTCGGTGTTGACCGTCTGGACAAAAAACTTTACCGTAAATAAAGCGCTGGCTCTAACGCCCATTTAACCAAGTAGGTCCTTATGTCCCACTTATCAGTAATCAAGGGCCTTCCATCGCACCTGCACTAATCCATAAAATTTAGTCATGTAAGATAAGGCTCTTAAGTCGTTATTATTATTTTTTAATAAACTTAATGAGTTTTATGTTCATTCCGGAAAAGGAATTTTTGTCTTTTTTTGGTTGGGGTGATTCCTTTGAAAGTCAAATCCCTGACTCTATTTCTAATCAAACGTTCCCCGCGCGTATTATTTGCGAAGAAAGAAATCTCTATCGCTCACAAGCCGGGTTTATTAAATTTTTTTGGGCCTCAGTGAGTGGAAATTTGAATTTCAATGCCTCCACTCGGATGGATTATCCTGCCGTTGGCGTCCATCGCCCTCATCACAGGTGCCATTCCAATTGCGATTGGTTTAAATACGGCTTCGGCACAGCGAACATCAATGGGTGTGGCAATCATCGGTGGTCTGATAGGCTCAACGCTGTTAACCCTTCTGGTAGTGCCAGCCGCCTACGAGTTTATTGATGACTTACGTCTCTGGTTCAGAAAATCTCTCAGTGTATTTGGAGGATCTCGGGCTCAAGGTGCAAAGCCCGAGGGAGATGGATGAGGATGCTGGTGTTCTTAACTGAATACTCATCACTCAATCACCTTCGCATAATAGGCC
>JBCECD010000423.1:0-1076 GCA_039206745.1 Bdellovibrio sp.
ACCACTCGCTGGGTGGAGTGACGATTTTTTCCGACTTCCGCCCGGATTTCCTCTTTGATTTGTGCCATCTGTCCGTGTTGTTTTTTAGTGCGTTCTAACAACACCACCACATCTTCCGCCGAGTGAATCACTTGCACAATCATTCCTGAAGAGTAATGCTTCTTCTGATAAAACAAAGCTTCACGGTTGTTGCGATGATAAGGCCCCACCATCACCGGCAAGCCGGCGGCCAGGGCTTCCATCACGCTGTGAACCTGCTTTTTGAAGGAGCCGCCAATAAACGCGATATCCCCCCAAGTGTAGAGTTCCGCCAGCAGTCCGACTTGATCCACCAAAAGAACAGATCCCGCCGGCCATTGGGTCGCCGTCGAGTAGCGGACAAAAGCTAAGCCGAGCTCCTGCATTTTGCTCTCAAGGTGCTGAAGATGAGCCGCTGTGGTCTCGTGGGGGGCGAGTAAAACTTTGAAGGGATGAGCTTTCAATTTGTGTAAGGCTGCCAGCACCACCTCTTCATCTTCAGGCCAGGTCGAGCCGGCCACAAAAATAAAATCCTCAGGGCTGGGCATCAGCTCACTTTTAAGTGGCTTCGGATGTTCGAGACGATGAAAGACCTGGTCAAAACGCGTGTCACCACTGATTTGCAAGGGTGTCTTCAAAGACAAGGCCCGAATGTTGTCGCGGTCCTCGAGAGACACACAGTGAATCTCGTTCAGATGATTCAGAGTGAAACGAGTCAACCAACGAGTCAGGCCGCGCAGGCGGGAAGAGTTGTCAGCAAAAGTCGCTGAAAAGAGCAGCATCGGAATGGAGTGGGCATGCGCAGTAGCCGCTAAAACCGGCCAGACATCGGTGCGTGAAAACAGCAAAGCTCGGGGTTGCCACTTACTCAGAAAAGTCTCGATCTGAAAATCCATGTCCCAGGGCAGAGCGGTCCACACATCAATGTCATGCAGGCTCTCGAGAATTTTTTTTGCCGAAGGAGAGGAGTAAGTGATCAGAATGGCCACTTCAGGATTGCGGCGTTTGAGTTCCCGAATCACCGGACGGGCGTACTCAATCTCCCCGCTGGCAGCATG
>JBCECD010000423.1:1086-2811 GCA_039206745.1 Bdellovibrio sp.
AAAGGACGGGAGCGAATGATATCCGCTTCACCCGCTGGATTTTTTAAATGAGAGAAGGATCGATTTTTATCCTCAATCATCTCGCGCAATTTGCCCTGCAAAAAAGGACGAAGAAGCTGCAATAAAATATAAACCAAAGGCACCAGCAGCCATTTATAAAACCAAAAAACAAGAGAACTCAAAGTGGATTTCATGAGGGGGTCTCCAGCAGGCGCTTCATCTGTGTGCCCACCTGTTCGGGCGTGATATCAACAAGGCATTGGTGAAATTTGATTTTGTTTACGCAAGGTCCCTGGCCGTGTTTGCTGCACGGACGGCAGGACAGAGACAGCTCCATCACTTTGGTTGACGGACGGGATGGAAAACCAAAAGGCGCCGGTCCCATCAACGCAATGGTCGGCAGACCTAATTGCTCCGCCACATGCAAAAGTCCTGTGTCGTTGCTGATCAAGAGAGCGCTCTGTTGAACCACGGCGGAGCTGACCTGCAAAGAGGCTTTCCCGGCTAAATTCAAAACTCTCTCTGGTGCCACGGCGGCAATGTCTTCCAGGAACGAGTCTTCAGGCCCACCGAGCAGAACAAATTTTTGCTGAGGAAAGGACAAGATCAAATCCTTCCAATAATCCTTTGGCCAGCGCTTTAAAAAATAAGCGGCAGAGGGCGCCAAACTCACAGCGCCTTGATAGTCTCCTAAAATCTCGCGAGCTTTTTCAGAACTCTGTGCAGAAGGAAAAATCTGCGGAGCCGCAGGCGCTTGCTTTGAAACTCCCCAGGGCTGCAGGGGCTCTAGGAGATCACGCTGTCCTGAGAAGGGCATTTCAAAAGTATTGATGCGAAAGCGGAAAAGCAAAAAACGCTTCCAACGTCGGATGGAGCGACGAATGAACTGTGCACCCCCACCGAGAAAACCCAGTGGCCGTAAGATCCACACAATCACACGTGAACGCATATTGTTGTGAGCATCGTAGATATGAGTGAAGTCTTCACCGCGCATCTGCCACGCTAATTGAAGCAGTCCCTTCAAACCTTTTTTGCGATCCAGCTCCCAGATTTTCGCGATAGCAGGATGTCCTTGCAGCAGGGGAGCCATATCTCGGCGAGTGACCCAGTGAACAGAAGCTTCGGGGAAGCTCTGCTTCAGAGCCGCCGGCACACTCAATGTCTGCACGACATCTCCAAAGCTGGAAAAGCGAATGATTAAAAATTTAGCATATTTAGGGGGTCGTTGTGACATCCCCGCCATCCTAACAAAAGCGCCAAAAAAGGTCACTTGTTTAAAAGTTGTTAAACGAAGGGATCACAACAGGTTTTTATGCCATTTGAGCCGGCACAACCTTTGGAGGATAGAGGGGTATGAACTTGAGAAGACCTTTCATCTTTAAAATCGGGCTGTGGACGCTGCTTCTTCAGGCAGGTCTATGGACAGGAGCTCAAGCTCAAGTTCAGACGGAAATGCGTTTATTTTCCGACTCTTTCCTGAGTCCGGCCTTTGAGGCGACAGAAAAAACCAATTATCAGTTTATCGGAGCTCAAATGAAGAGCGATCCTCTGACAAAAGAGGGTTTAAAGATGGACATTTCCGGAGGCGTGGCGATGGGAGCGCCGCTTCTGAATTATTTGAATGTCTCTGAGTTTTACGTCGAGAAAGAGCAGACTGAGGGGGAAGTATTTTACATCGGTCGCAAAAAACTTTTGTGGAATGAGATGGATGCTCGCTGGGATTTA
>JBCECD010000424.1:0-2793 GCA_039206745.1 Bdellovibrio sp.
GTCCTACAGGAGTATTATAGCGAATGCCGAAGCCTGTGGAGTCGCGATAATTATCGTCGAAGTGAAGGCCTTGAATTTCAACATAGCCGCCGTCATAGAATACGGCCCCTCCCAAGCTGCCATAGACGGGGAAGCGCAGTTCTGATTTGAGGAGATACATCGTTGCCTCCGAGGTCAGATAATAAGTTCGGGCAGAGTCACTGAGTCCAAGGTCTTGACGATTAGGAAAGACTTCTTGAGTCCCTGCTTCATAGCCGCGAATGGTGGATTGACCTCCGAGAGTGAAGCCTTTTTTATCCCAAGGGACACCGCCTTGGGGTTTGGTGCTGAGATTTTTGAGATAGCCCCCGCGAACCTGGTTGGCCCAGACGACAGGTTGTTTTTGGATTTCACCGATGCTGGAGTAGAGAGTGACGCTCAAAGTGCTGCGCCAGTATTCAATGGAATACTGTTCGGAGGTGGTGCTGCCGAGGAAGGGAGAGGAGTATTCCGCACTCCAACGTGTGAAAGTACCACTGGTTGGATTGAAAGGATTGTCTCGAAAGTCCAGGTCCAAAGTGGGGCCGGTGGTGGCGATATCCTGAGTGTTGGAAGGATAAGGATAACTGTCGTCTAAGCCGTAGTCTTTGATGGTCGCCAGGGACCACACGTCCCAGATACCGAGGATGTGAGAGGTGAAGTCTTTTTCCAGAGAGTAAGTGGTGGAGTTGACATCGGACACCTGACGAATTTCATAATCGGTGACTGTGCTGGAGCGACTGATGTTAATACGTCCCCGCACGCGGGAGCCGAAGAGATAGGGCTCGATATAGCCGAAGATAATACGGCTTTCGAGATACTTGATATCGGCGACATTGTAGTTGCCTTCCATGCGCAGGGACACGCCTCGACCCGTGCCGAAGAGATTGCGATAGGCGACTCCAGTATAGCCTCGCAGAGTGAGAGTGCGTTCATTGGTGGCCCCCGCGCCGAGGGTGAAAACACCGGGATCCCGCTCGCTGACCTTGACCAAAACTGTGCGCGATGACACATTCGTTCTCTCTTCGAGAGTGCGAATTTCGACGGAACCAAAGAAGCCTGTTCTTTGCAGGCGGGCAATGGACTCTTCTGTTTTGGCGGGTGTTAAAAGATCGCCGGGTTCAAATTCCAGCTCTTTTAAAATAACCGAGTCTTTGGTGAAAGTGTTGCCTTCCAAAATGATGGAGTTCACTTTGACCTGGGGACCCTCGAGAATGCGAAAGCGAAGGAAGGCCTGGGTGTTGCTCTCATCGTAGGTGACCAGATCGCCATGCTCATTGAGCAGTTGCATTTCGATGTAGCCATTCTCACCATAAAACTCTTTGATGTGAGCAATGGCCTGTTCCAGTTGGCCGAGACGCAGAGGGCCGGGTTGGAGACGTGTGACCCGGGTGAGCTCTGCTTTGGTGAAGCTTTGGTTGCCGAGGAACTCCACATCCTGAATTTGTGTGAGAGGGCCTTCATCGAGATTGACGAAGAGAGTGATCTTGTCTTTTTCCTTGTTGTATTGAGTGCGTGAGAACAGAATTTTAGCCTGCAAATAACCATTGTTTTGCAGTTCCAAAATCAGATTTTTAAGGCCTGTGTCGATGTCCTCTTTGTTGTAGTAGCCTTGTTCGACCAGGCGCGAGCTGTGTTCCGAAATAAAATCCGCATAGTAGCCTTCTTTGCGACTGAAGCGCCCGGTGATGGTGATTTTCTGAATTTTAATCTGCGGACCTTCATTGATGGTGAAGGTGAGCTTGCGTTGAAAAGAAAGACGGCCTTGAGTTTCCTCAGGCTGAACTTCGATGCGGGCATAGCCTTTACTGAGGTAGTGATTGCGAATTTTTTGCGCCAGCTCGGTGCCGACAGAAGGATTGGCTGAGTAAAAATTGTCCAGATCCAAAGCTTTCTCAATGTCCCGCACTCCCAGGAAGCGCACGCCGAGAAAGTCAAAGCTGTACTTCTCAGTGCGCTCCAGGCGATAGGTGAGTGTGACCTCCGACTCGTCGTTATTGTATTGATCGGCGGGCCCGGAGATTTCGGCGCGGATATAGCGATTTTTTTTCAAAAACTCGCGCGCGGTTTTCTGCATATCGGCCAAGGCAGATTCTGTGAAGGGGTCGTTGATATAAGAATCTAGTTTTTTTCGCAAAGTTTGGTTCAGTTCTTGATTGGGGCTTTGTAGAACAATTTCGCGAATACGGGACTGCTTGTTCTCCGAAACTCGCACCATGATGCCCACGCGTTCCGGAGAGTCCGGAGGCATTTCGATATCCACCACGGCGTTGAGAAAGCCATGCTCACGGTAGTGGTGACGGATCTTTTCGCCGCCTTCAATCAGGGTTTGCTGATCAAAGACGTCGCCGGCTTTGACGGCAAAGAGATTCTCTGCATCGGATTTGGAAAGAGTGCGCAAGCCGGCAAACTGCACCTGAGAAATCCGACGAGTGAGACGAAAATCCAAATAGTAGGGAGCGCCATTGCGATCATCCAAGGCCCGGATGTTTTCAAGCTGCGGTTTGAGTTGAAGATAGCGTAAAACCTCATCCACCTGATCCAAGCTCAGTTTGTCTTTCTCCACGTAAGGAAACTTGCGCACCAGATCCTCTTGGAGCTCCGGCGATAGATTGGAATAGTTCAGGGTCTTCTTTGCCCATACCGGGGAAGCCAGAAAGACCTGCATAAGTATAAGTCCCAGCAGGTATCTCATTTAAACTCCCTTTTGAATTCCAGATCGAGACCGAAAATACTTTGCGAAGCCGGCTGTGTATTCTGCAAAGTGGTGGATTC
>JBCECD010000425.1:0-2765 GCA_039206745.1 Bdellovibrio sp.
AATGAAAAAAAGAATTCTTCTTTCTTCTCTGATTTTATTTTGTTGTTTGTCGGGGCTAGCTCAATCGGGCTCTCATGTGTCCTACGATTTAAGTGGTGCCTCGGGAACCCGGGATGGCGAGTCCTATACAGAAATTCATCTGGGCCTGAATTGGTATGTGCAGGAATGGCTGAATTGGCGCAACTCTGTTTTCACGCAGTTTGGCAGCGAAGTGAAGACGGTCTACGGTTTGGACTCTGCGGCTTTATTCGGAACAGAATTTTATACGCAGGGACGTGGGCTTGGTGTCGAGTTTTACGCAGGTCCGGGTGTGCGTTTAGCCAGTGAGAATTCCAATGCTGTGTTTGGAAAAGCAGGAGTTACTTTTGCACTCGGCGGATTGCGTATCGGCGGCGGTGTGCAGGCTCTGCATTATATGGACGATCGCACAGATAAAAACGACAATGTCTTGAATAAAGATGAAGTACAGACCTTCATTATTCTTTCAGGCGGAGGCAGTTTTTAATTCTGCCTCGGTTCTCGGGTTTTGCAGTCGCAGCGACGTGCGACTGCAATCATTGAACGACGTGTGTATTTTAGTTTTGCAGACTTTGCATCGTCTCCGAGATCCAGCTCTGATAAGCGTCTACTCGCGTGTAGATGGAGAAGAGCATGCATTTAGGAGCAATAAAAAGAGGAATGGAGTCGCCACGACTTGCGACACCCCAAATATAGAGCTGTCCATTGATCTGAACATAAGCAGGCCCGCCGGAGTCACCGCTGCAAATACCTTTAAACACAGATTGCCCTAACATGGCTTCAGTCTTTGTGAAGTAGGCCTCGTCGACTTCAAGGCTGGCTGCGCGTAAAGTTCCTGAACCCCGTTTTGCCAGGAAAGTCCAATTCAGACCGTAACCCGCAACATAGGTGCGTGTTTTATTTGTAACGTATTTTGCATCGAAGAGCATGGGAACAGCTTGATAGCCGGCAGGCACTTCGCCTTCAAAGCGGAGCATTGCAATGTCGGCAGTATCGTTGCTTTGTACATTTTCATTGTAGCCGGGGTGAACAACGAATCCCGTAACCCGACGGATTTGTTCCGGAGAAGCTTTTTTCATTTCAGAAGCAAAGTAGATTCCCAGGTTTTTCGCACGGGGATCCACACAGTGAGCTGCCGTCAGCACCAGATTCGGCGCAATCAGCGTTCCGGAGCAGATGTATCCTAATTTACTTTCATAGATACCCACAGTGCTTTGAGCCAAGGGGCTGCTCAGACTGATTTCTTTTCCACCGACGACAGCCGCATCGGGGATGGCAGTGAGACTCTCTTGTTGAGAAGGAGAGCAGGCGCCCAATGACAGGGCGAGGAGAACGAAAGCAGTAGTATTTTTTATTTTCATGAAAGACCCCATTTCTTAATGCGGGGTCTTGTATCGAAATTAATTCTCGCAGGCTACTACAAATGTTGACATTTTTTCGGTGATTTTGTCTGACGCTCTTTTTTCCCTCGAGAGTTCGACTGGTATTTATCTGATTTATTAGAAGACCATGAAAATTTTGCACACTGCTTTGACAGAATTTTCGATCTTATACTTAGGTCTAGTTAGAAGTGTTGAGCGAAACAGTCGAAACTTTTGACAAGTGAAAAAAAGTTGAGAGATGGAAATTTTTTATCTGCTGAATGATATCCACTACTTAGCGTGTCTCATATTGAGCACGGTTTTGCTTTTGCAAATAACAACAACAACTTAGCTACGGCTTAAGGTCTAGGACTCTGTTTCCGTATACTTGTTTGAAGCCGCCAGGACGGCGTGAGAGGAAAGGGAGCACTACATGAAGTCACGGGATGCGAAAGTATCAAACAAGCTAGTTAGAATCGCCGTTATGATTGGCGGAGCCGCACTGACGATGGGAAATCAGAAGTGCGAGCAAAAGGTTGAAGAGCCGGCGCGCTCTTTGAAAAAGATCGTCGAGTTGGGCTCGATCCGCTCCAGTGCGGTGGCTCTGCCAGGCGGGACCTTTGACTTTCAGTTCGTCGCGAATCAGCAGTTGTATGGTGTGCTCTTGGATAGCAAAGAGTTCACTTTGAAATACAATCCTGTGATTGCCTTGCCTCCAGAAGAAGTGGCGACAGGTGATGACAACTTTTTTAATTTAACAAAAACGGATGGGCAGATGATGAAAGCGTTTGCTCAGGCGGCGGGAAAAGATAACTACAATGTTCAGTACGCGAAAACAGCTTGGTGCATGGTCAACATCCCGCAGGCCCGTATTTCTGGTTCCGTAAACTCCTTTGAGATGTTGGGTGGCGGTGGTCTGACGTTGGGATTCACGTCATCAGGCTCGCATTCGACCAGTGGTTTGACGTCTTTGGGAGTGAATGTGGAGTGGGCGCAATTGGATCTGTCGATGATGGCTTTGCGACCTTTGACATCCAAGGTGATGGCGGCAGCAAATGTAACTTCAAAACAAACTAAAACCAAAGTGAATTTTGGTTTAACTTTTGGTGCTTTCACTGTCGGTCCCAGTGCCTATTATCAGACGCCATTGGCGCAGGTGACGAAGAAGGCCTTACAGACCTCTGTGACGGAACTCAATACCCAACTTAAAAGTGAAGAGTGGTATACGCGAGTTCTTGCCAACCATGATACTCACATCATTGTGGTGGGCGGCTTGGATGTGAATCTGGAAGTCGGTGATCAGTTGTTGATTTATAACGAAGATTATTATTGGGAAGGTGAGCCTTGCAACTCTCGTTATTTGGGAGGGGGCGCTCAGGCCAACGC
>JBCECD010000426.1:0-2750 GCA_039206745.1 Bdellovibrio sp.
GCCCATATTAAGGCCACGCAGACAGTTAAGCTTAAAATGAGATAATAAGTCGGAATTGGAAGGGAAAAAACAGAAATTGTTGGGTACAAACAGCCTCCATAACACCGACGATAGACTTAATTTTCTTTCATTCCGGGAAATATTCAAGACGATTCTGGTCAACATATCCGAAGTAAAGACATAATCAGGATTATATGAAGTTGCATCCGGCTGAAATCGCCAAGGAAATCAGGTCTTTTTCATTTTTTCGTCAGTTTACCGACGAACTGCTTTTGCAGATCGCAACGATGGTTCATACTGAGGAGTTTTCTGCCGGGGATTTCATTCTACGAGAGGGACAAAAAAATGAGTCTCTTCTTTTTTTAAAGTCGGGAAAAGTGGAGATCTCTTTGTCAGGTGAAGTTCTGGCCACTCTCGATCATGCCGGAGAAGTTTTTGGTGAGATGAGTGTGATCACGGTGAGCCCGATCTCCACATCCGTTAAAGCTGTGACCGCTGTAGAGTGTTTCGTTATTAAGATCGAAAAGTTTGACCACGTTCATCCTAAAGATAAAGACCACTTCGAAGCTCTTCTCTACCGAATCTACTGTGAGATATTGGCCGAGCGCCTGCGCAAGACCAATGAAAAAGCCCGTCTTTTTGAGATTCTCAACCGTGAACTCTATGAGGCCCAGAGCGCTTTGCAAAAGGGTCGGGGTGGCCGGGTTCTTTTGGTTGAGCCGGATCGTAAACAGCAGCTGCCCATCCGTATGGCTTTGGGAGGGACAGGTGTTGACCTTGACATCGCGATGACAGCGCAAGAGGCGCTGAGTTTTTTAAATGAAAACAAGTACGATATTGTTCTCTGTGAGGAGGCTTGTGTGGATGTGCTCAAGCAGATTCACAGCGAAAAGAAAGCGAATTTTGCTGTTCTGCTAACCAGTCAAGATGTGCAGGGCAATCTGAAGATTTTGGAGCACAATCGTTTCCTGGATTATATTATTTCTCGCGATGCGGAAGATAAAAACGCCACCATCCGCTATGTTTTAACTGCTCTGGGCAAGTTGCTGAATAAAGATGTCTTTGGCCTGGAGAAGTATCTGACCTGGGGAGTGGAAGTGCAAAACCGCATGGTCAAGGAGTCTTCTCAGCGCGAAACTCTGCGCGATGAACTGTGTGCTCACTTTAAAAAGATGGGTGTGCGCACGACCATTCTGGATCGGATCAACACGGTTGTGGAAGAGATGCTGATGAATGCCATCTATGATGCACCGGTGGATTCGCAGGGGCGATCGCTGTTTAATCACTCCTCGCGGAAAAAAGAAGTTCATTTGGAGACTCATCAGCAATCGCAGTTGAGTTACGCCAGCGATGGTGTGTATCTGGCCGTCTCCGTCCGTGATCCCTTTGGGGCTTTGACCAAGGATATTGTGATTGATTACTTGTTGAGTTGTTATAATGGACGCGCCGGCAGCATGAACACTCAGAAAGGCGGAGCGGGCCGAGGACTGCATCAAATTATAGAGAACTCGGATTTGACGATCTTCAACGTCAAGCGTGGAGTGCGCACGGAGGTCATCTGCCTCTTTAATATTGATGGGCAACAACGCACGGGGCAGCCCTCATTTCATTTCTTCTTTGTTTAAAGAAGACTACAACTTGCCTCGATTGCAGGCCTCTTGTTAAACTCAGTTATGCAAAAAAATAAAAGCATCAAATTCTTAGTGGCGAGTGTGTTTTTACAACTGTTTGTTTCTGTGGGTTACGGCAATGTCTTGGGAAATATGCAGACGTTTGCACCGAATCCGGACTCTCTTATTTTCCAAAACATTCACTCTTCGCAGACGGTGTCTAAGAACTACTTCAATGTCGGTTTTTTTGCGGCCTACGTTCGTAATGAAATCAGTGCTTACACCAATCTCACCAATCCTGAATATGTGAGTTATAAGGACAAGGCTGTCACCTTTGACTTTATTTTTGCCTGGGGAATCACGGATCATCTGGAGTTCATTTATTCCTTGCCGGGGTTTTTTGATCAGAGTCCTGATTCAGGTCAGACCAATCAGTATTTTATTTCCGAGGGGATCAACGGTCATCGCCCGGGCTTGAAGTATAATATCTCCCAGAGCAAGAGCGGTGGTTTTGCCGTCGTCGGCTCGGTCGATTTTGTTTCCACGGAAGGTAATCCCTATATTGGTGAGACGGCGACTCCGATTCTTAACGCTGAGTTGGTGTACGATCATCGCAACACCAACGATGGCTACGGTGTGAATATCGGTTATCGCAAGCGAAGTCCTGGTGATCCACCTTCTGACGCCTATTTTTATGTGGTGGAAGATCAGTTGATTGCCTCCGCAGGATATGTGACGGGTCTGTCCAAACCGTGGCGTTTGCATGCTGAGGTTTACGGTTCTTATGCTGTAAAACAGGGAGATCATCCTGACTCGAAGTATGTCAGCTCGCTGGAGGTTTTACTGGGAGCCAAACGTCGTTTCGCCCGGAACTTCTGGGGGCATGTGGGAGCGACGGCTGAAGTTTTACCCGAGGGCCTGGCTCCCGATTATCGTGTGTATGCAGGCGTGAACTATTTCTTTGGTTTGAGCCAAAAGAAATCTTCAGCCAGCGATCTGACTCCGTTGGTGGTGACGCCTGAGCAGATTCAATTGGGCGTTTATCAAAGTCAGCGTATTCAGGTTTCTGGTGGCAAGAGACCTTACACCTACAGCTTGTCCAATGACTTTGGTTCCTTTGATCAAAACACTCTCGAGTAC
>JBCECD010000427.1:0-2734 GCA_039206745.1 Bdellovibrio sp.
ATGGCTATGACAACATTCGGAGTGACGTTATTTGTTAGCGTGTCTGCATTTGCGACAGGCCCTGCACCGCTTTCGCCTCAGCAAGAATTGTCTTTTGGTTCAAGTCTAGAGCAGAAAAAAGTCCCTCAAATCGATTCACCAATTAATGAGCGTAAACTCAAAGTAATGGGTCCGATCGATACAAATGAGGTGTCTTCAGGGAAAACTTCTCCTCTCAAAGCAAGTGATCTATTAAAAACCACCAAAACTCTTCGTGGTGGGGACGGCAGTGGTGGTGCAGATTCCGCTCTGGATCCAAAAGGACAAAAACGTCTTTTAGATTTAATTGAGCAGGACGAACTCGATTACTTTACGCACCTTTATGATCCAAATCAGGATGCAGTCAGAAAATATCTTGTGCGATTGCATTTTACCTACTTCGGAAGAAATGTCGATATTGGTTATGGCAATACGCCTTTTGGTCGATGCGCTGAAATTCCCTATAAATATTGGCACGCAACTGGCGGCAACGAAACTTTTGTTAAAATATTGTTGAAAGCTTTTGGGCTTGAAAATTCTAAGATTGAGTTTATCAGTTCTAATTTTGGATACTGCCCTGACCTTGCGGCACCGAGAGAATATTTTAACTTTGGTTCCATTTCTCCAGAAACGAAAGTCCTGAAGTGGGCGTTTACGGACTTACCCTTAGAATCTATCCATGATGAGGGAGAAATAAGAATTTCCAGACCTGAGTCAAAAAGACAACTGGCAATTCAAAAAGACGGACTCGTTGTGATTCAGCGCCAAGAGTTTGATGCGCTCGATAACGAAAGTAAGGCAGCACTATTTACCCATGAGGCTCTGCTTTACACCGTCTCAGTTCTTAATCCTGATCTGATTGAGCAGCAAGGGACAAGTCTTATTCGGACATACAACCGGCGGCTTTTACGATTTTTCCGAGAACATGATCGTTTGTATACAACTCAGTTTCCGATCACACTTGAATCTGTGGTTGAAGCCTTCCAGGCTTTGAAAATCCCAGTTACAAAAAAATAAAATAGTTAAAAAAATTACTGCGTTGCCAAATCATTTGAGCAACGCGAATAAACGAGGAGTTTATATGAAATTCACGTCACGGTACAACTTTGTCTTGGTTGGTCTCATGGCTTTCACAACAAATGCATTTGCGGATTGGAGTGCACCCATTCAGTGCGGAGTTGAAACTAAAATTGGCGAGTCAAAATCTCAGATACAAAGCCTGAGTGGAATGACAGAAGCGCGGCTATTGAAAAAAGTCACTACGTCCACTTTAAGTCCAGATGGTGAGATGATTAAAGAGGATTTCAACTATGAAATTTATGTTCGGCTTACGTCCACGAATACTTACACACTTAGTATCAAGGATCTCAATCAGAATACCGTTGTCAGTCAGCAGGCAATTGTTCCATACGGGAGCTCAGATTTAAGAGAGATGGAGTTAAGAAAAGACTATAGCTCTGTTAATGGAATGTCTGCTTTATTTCCCGAGTTCAACATCGAATTAAAATGTCAGCTTCGTAGTCAAGGATCTTCAGGTGTTCCGGAATTAACACCCGGGCCACCACCACAGATGTAAAAAGGAGAAAATAAAATGACAAAGTTATTACTTTCAATCACCTGGTCCTTCTTTTTTTCACTGGCAGCCTATGCCAATGAATGTATCGATGGTCGAACAGCAGATTTTGCTCCATGCAATCAGAATGAAAAAAGGGTCTATTTACAGGGAGCTTGCACAAAGCCTTATCAAGCCGAAAGCACTTATTGCTCGCCGTTAAATTCGACTCAAAACTGTATCGACGTTCGTGGAGCCGACTTCGGTCCTTGTTCTTACGGACAGAAACGAATATACATTCAGGGAAAGTGCCGCCGCAATTACGAAATTGAACATACTTACTGTGCAAAAAGATAATTTGAAAAATTATGTCAAGTCTTCATAAACCTTGCTCTCAGTAACAAGCTGAGGGCAGTTAATTTTTTCTAATGATTAAATTCTTAGCTATTCGGATCGCATGTGAAAATCGAATTGATACTCGTCAACGAGAAAAAATATCCGGCGAAATTCTGAAATGCGGATGTTTTGGGTCGCTAAAGCAAAATTTTGAATGCTTCAGAAGGTCCATCTCGAAATAAATCGCAGAGGGAGAATCGAATTTTTCAGTAGCATGCGTGATTAAAAGGGAATGGTTTTGTTGGGGGCGCGTAAAGCCATACCTAGACGCTTTGGGGCGGCACCTGAGCTTTCTGACCGAGTCGCTACCGAGCCCATGTTCGTTAAGTTTATTTACGAATGCCGTTTTTGGGCGGCCAGCTCTACCGTCCCTGGGAGCAAATTAGGAATCTGGCCTTTTGCGCAGGAACTAAACGCCGATAGCGAGGCCGCAGAAGGTCCCATCCACATCTCCACAAGGCTCAACTCCATCTGCGATTCGGCACCGCACAACGCCTCCTTTGATGATTACCTTGCATGGAACATGAAGGCCGGATACCTAAACCCGATGCAAGTTTACCTCGCGATCAAATTTCATCCTGACAATCAAAATCAGCCTCTAATCGAGGCCATCTCGAACCACTTGTCGAACCAAGGTCACTCGGTCATCTGCGCGGTCCGAGACTTTGAAAAATGGGGAACGAGAACTTTTGAACCCCAAGAACTACTCTTCAAACCCAACTTCGCGGATAAGCCGCGTTAATTCAGTGATTTTTGGATTTCAAATTT
>JBCECD010000428.1:0-2732 GCA_039206745.1 Bdellovibrio sp.
AATCTCCACCGCATTCAGGGCACTGGCCACCGTCACAGGCAAAGTGATATTATTGGAAGCCAATGAAGTCGTCCAATTTTCAATTTCAGAGAGCGGGCCTAAGTAACTTGTGCTACAGATCGAAATGATCTCGGACTTTATACCACTTTTCTTTGCTAGATCGATATACTTTGTACCGATCTTTGCCCCTTCCGTTAAAGGACAAGATGAAACATCGGTCGTATGGATAATCGGTACGTAATAAAACTTATCCAAACCAATTGTACTCTGTAAAAGCTTATAGGTCGCATCCACCGGTTCATCATCGCCCTGGAAGAAAGTCTGCTTTACGGTCGTGACCACATAGTTGTTACCTTGCTCCAAAACTTTTTCATAACAAGAGCCGGGCACAGCTGAGTTTTTCACAGCTGTATCCTTAGACGCCGGCACAACACCTAAAGCCCATTTAGCACAAAGAGCTGTCTGCTTGGTTGTATAATAGGCATTAGGCCCCAACAGCCAATCTCCTAACTTTTCTTTACAAGAGGAGATGGTGTAGGGACTGCCAGCAGTATAAGAAGGAATGTAGTATTTTATAAGAGTCGTGATATCGGCAGCAGACCAATTGTTGATGGCAGTGAGGCAATCACCGCCATCAACAAATGAAGCACTATAGGGAACCACTGTCCTGATATCTTTTTTTGTCGTTTGCCCCAGAGCTCCGTCTTTAAGGTGAGTCGCCGTGAATGTCACCTCATAAGCATGATACTTTACATAGTATTGATACCACTCTGGAGCCGGGTCACTTTTCGTTAGCAGGCTCTTCTGGCAGTTATTAAGGGTGCCAGTTTTAGAGGACTCATCATCTTCATTGGTAATCAAATAGAGAATCGTAGGAATCTTCTGATCAAATTGGAATGTTTGCAGAACAGAGGGCGTATCCAGCAATCTCATCATTGAACACAGCGTTTGGTCCTCATTATCGACAGCATTTGCATACATGCTTTCCAGAACATATTGAATGGATTGCACCTTCTGAGCCCTCACCGCGCTGGTGTCTGTGGCATTGAGCTTAAAAACTCGAGTCGTGCTGGCAGAGGTTAAATTCTGGAAAGCAGAGGCTGCTTGCCCATTATAGGGAGTATAAGTATAAAAACCGTATTCATGGTACTGGTAGATATTGCTTAAAAGCTGAGAAGTCGCATCCGTGATGACATTGTAATAAGTTGCGATATTATTTGAATCCAAAGTGTATATGCTGCTTTTTTCGGTGGTCCCTTGTGAGCTATTAAGAGAATAAATTCCCAATGTCACATTATAGTTGGCTAAACGTGCGACCAGCCCATCCACACCCTCCTTTATCCGTTCTTTTACATTTTGCATACTATTCGAAGGGTCCATGAAGAGGATAATATTGATAGGGCTTCCCTCTGATAAAATGGCGTCAGGTATATAAGTGGTGACATTGCTGATCTCCGGCCTGACGATGACATTCTTCTCGATACTAAAAAGCTTGATGCCATAATAATCCAGAGAAGTTTTAATTAAGACAGAAAAGTAATCCGCCTTATCACAACTAGCCTGCTCATTAAGACAGTGAATCTTGAACTTTAAATCATTCACCAGGTCTTTTTCCTCACTCAGACTGGCTGTTTTCAGAACGTCATTTTTTGAGAGATCATAGGGTGTTAAGGAATACTCGACACTGGCTTCACATATTTTCTCATCCAAGGTCATGCACTCTTTCAGCTGGGAGTTGGCGGGATAGTTTGCCAAAGCGCCGAAGTAAATCGGCTGACTCAGCAGCTTAGCCATCTCTGTATTCTCGACATTTCGCAAGGCCTTGAGGGATTCTGTTTTTACGACATTTAAAACATGGGTATAGAACGAAATCGTACCAAAAGAAACAATTGTAAAGACAGCCAAAGACACCAATATCTCAACAATGGTAAACCCGTGGTTTCTTTTCATCACAACGCTCCCCCTACTAACAACTGACGACTATTCATTATTCGGAAGATTTCCCGCAACGATGAAGGGGGCACTGTTTCATTTTGGGAATATAGATGAAATAAAACAATCAAAAGACGATTTCCTGAGAAATACATCACATTTTACAACGACTGTGGAGCTCCGTCTTGAGAGGTTGAAAGCCTCAGGTTTGCCCGGAGAGGATGCCTCAGGCAAGATAGATTTAAAAGAGTTCAACATCAGCTCATCGCTACCAGCAGTTCAAGTCATCCATAGATAAGCAAGTGAACTCAGACTCACCTAAAATCAAACACTGCTTTTGCAGATCCTTCCGCGCTTCCCAAAAAGTTCGACGACCGTCCTGACGCTCCCAACTTTTTGTCTTCGAAATAAGCATACGCTCACTCACCCTTGTATCGACACAACTCTGCCTCCTTTTACACTCATTATTCTTCAGTTGCTCTTTGCATTCGAAGTCCTTACCCTAAGCCAGGAGGCCTTATGGAGATTCAATGTGAATGCGGGCAATTTAAAGCGAAGATCGAACCTTTTCCTGCCAACACTCCGGGTCGCTGTATCTGCTACTGTGACGATTGTCAGACTTACCTTCATCATATAGGGCGTGCAGATCTCCTCACTGCTGCTGGTGGTACTGAGATCATCCCTGTCTATCCACAACAGATCCATATCCTGACTGGACAGGAATTGTTAAGATGCACACGCCTTTCCCCAAAAGGACTTTTTCGCTGGTGGGTTGCCTGTTGTCACACTCCGATCGCAAA
>JBCECD010000429.1:0-2725 GCA_039206745.1 Bdellovibrio sp.
CGACTCTTCTTACGAGCGTGGTCAACCGGCTGAGTTTCCAGTGGGCGGTGTGATTCCTGGTTGGACGGAAGCTTTGCAATTGATGAAAGTGGGCGGAAAGGCGAAACTTTTCATTCCACCTGAATTGGCATACGGCCCTTCGGGTCGTCCTGGTATTCCACCTAATTCGGTTTTGGTTTTCGAAGTGGAATTGTTGGATATCGTGAAGCAGGAAGCTCCTGCTAAAAAGAAAAAGTAATTCAGCGCAAATGATTGATTTAAAAAAAGACCCTTTTACGAACTTTGAATGCCTCTTACAAGAGGCGATTGCTCAGCAGGTGCCTGAGGCAAATGCAATGTCTCTGGCGACAGTGGATGAAAAGGGTGCTCCCTCCGTGCGGGTCGTTTATATGAAAAGCGTCTCTCCGGAGGGTTTTGTTTTTTATGGCAACTACAGCAGTCATAAAGGGCGTGATATCGAAGCGCACCCTCAGGTGTGTTTGAATTTTTATTGGCCTGTTTTGTGGCAACAGGTGCGCGTGACCGGAGTGGCGGAGAAGATCACGGCGACGGAGAGTGATGCCTATTTCAAAACTCGCCCGCGTCTGAGTCAGATTGGGGCCTGGGCCTCCCATCAGAGCGAAGAAATTCCGGATTTGGACTGGTTGGCCCGACGAGTTCAGGAATATGAAAAACAATTTGATGGCCAGGAAGTGCCGCGACCTCCTTATTGGGGAGGATGGCGTGTGGTCCCTCAGGAAATTGAATTCTGGTTTGGGCTCAATGGACGTCTGCATCAGCGCTATATATATCAATGGAATGGGAGCTCCTGGACGCAGTTTCTGCGTAGCCCCTAATCTACGAGTCTAGTTTTTTTAAATTCTCTGGAAAATAAAGAGACCTTTGTGTTAAACCTGCTCAGCCGTGGGGGGATGCATGACGTGGTTTCAAAACTTGCGTGAGTTTTTAGGGTGGGGAAGGCTTTCTGCTTTCTGTATTACTAAGGATGCCTATCTTTGCATGGTGGTCTCGGAACAAGAGGGAGCGGAGATCTGGGTGGAAGATCGCCGCACGGGGGACGTCACGCCAAAGTTGATGGCACTTCCCAAGAATAAAGATGTAAAAGTGACTTTAAGGAAGCCGGGCTTTGTCGATCAAACGGCGTGGATTCGCAGCTCTCATAATTTAAGTTATTACTATTGCAGCTTGGAGCGTCCGCGCTTACGATTGGTTTCTAATGAAATCCATGGATATACCTCTCCATAAAAACACTCGTCGTTTGATTCTGCGTCCGCTTGAAGAGCAGGATTATGAAAACTGGCGACAGGCTCATTCCTGTTTGAAGCCGCCGCAAAATGAATGGGATGAGACCAATTGGCAGGATTCGGAACTCACTCGTCCTCGTTTTCGCACTCTTTTGAAAACTCAGCGGCAGCAGCGCCATAAAGATCATTTTTATGAATGGGGCATTTTCCGCAAGGAAGATGGGGTTTTGTTGGGTGTAGTGAGTTTAATGGATCTGTCGCGTGGTGTTTTTCAGAATGCCTATTTGGGATATCGGATTTTCAATATTTATTGGGGCCAAGGTTATGCCCAGGAAGCCTGCCGTGGAGTGATGCATTTGGCATTTCGTCAGTTAAAGTTGCATCGAGTGGAAGCGGGAATTTCTCCGCACAATAAACGTTCCATTCGAACAGCCAAGGCTTTGGGTTTGCGTCGTGAAGGTTTGAGTCGGCGCCGTCTTTTGGTGAATGGGAAATGGTCCGATATGGTTCTGTATGCTCTGACTCGTGAAGAGTTTTAGTGCAGAGCTAAGGGTGCCACGAGATAAAACTCGGGGATTTCGACGGTGAAGCTCTCACCACTTTCTGTGACAAAGTAATAGCGTCCTTGCATGCTGCCGGTGTTGGCCTGTAGAGGACAGGCGCTGTCGTATTCAAAGGTTTGACCAGGTTGAATTTTGGGTTGTAAGCCTACCACGCCGGGACCACGAACCTCTTCTTTGTGACCGCTGGAGTCCATAATCAGCCAATAACGGCTCATTAATTGAGCGGGCACGGAACCTTTGTTGGTGATGGAAATCTTGTAGGCAAAAAAATGATAGTCTTGTTCTGGCTTGGATTCGGTCGGAACATAGACGACCTTTGCGTTGATCTGAAATTCCGGAACAGTGGTTTTTTGCATTGCCATAGTGATAATTAGATTAAATTTTTCTCATAAAAAGGTCAATGTCTATGCCAAGAATCAAAATGGTAAGTCCGCAACCTCAAAGACCAGAGGATAATGATCTGAAGGCAAAAGAAGCTTGGCGTCCATATTACGGGGAATGGCATGGGCCATGCCAAACTCGTCCTTATAACGATATACATGGGCTGTCTCTTTTTTGATCAATGGCATGAGGGCCGGGGAGGTAAAGGCAAAGTCAATCTGTCGTCCTTCTGTCCGTCCCCCATTGCGAACCTGGTAAAAGGTGGCTCGATCCTCAGTGGGAATTTGAGCCACCTCGAGAATGTCGCGGAGTTGAGTGTTGAGATAGATATCCCGGAACTCCTCGTCCGTCTGCTGGAGTCCGGCATTGCCATTGAAATCTCCGGCGATCAAGAGAGGCAAATTCGGATGGACGGTTTCCAGTTCTTTATAGATTTCCAGTAGGGTCCGCATTTCGGCCTGCCGCCGTTCGAACCCATTCGGATCAATCCGCTCCGGATCGAGACGGGATTTAAGATGGGCTAAAAGGATCACAAAA
>JBCECD010000430.1:0-2716 GCA_039206745.1 Bdellovibrio sp.
GGGTATGGTCGCCCCCCCCCTTAAAGGTACTCTGTTAATCTCCTATGGAAAAGAAAGCATCTTTCATATCCTTGAGAATATGCTGGGTGAGAAATATACCGAGATCAATAGCGAAGTTTCCGATGCCGTGGGCGAGATGACCAATATGATTTACGGTTCGGCAAAGACGACTCTGAATCAAATGGGTTACAAGTTTGAAATGGCTATTCCGACTGTCATTTCCGGTGACTTCCGCATCACGCAAGCTGACAAAGGCGCCACCTTGGTGATACCTTTTAATCTGACAAACAATTCCACGTTTTATGTGGAGATCACGGTGCAATAATGAGTTCTGCTTCGAACGCGACGGTTGATGTTCTCATCGGGAGCCCTCGAGAGTCCTTTTGGGAAGCTATCAAAGTCGCGTTGAAGGGTTATTATCCGTACCAACTCAAACAGTTTCACTCCATCGACCAAGCCCTCGATCTGCCAGAAGGAAATTTCAATCCGATCCTGGCTCTGATCGACGGCCAAGACGGCACAGTCCAAGCTAACGAATGGGTGCAAACCCTCAAAATGAACTGGCCGGACTGTCACATCATCGTTCTGCACTCTTCCGCTGCCGCTCTCGATTTTAATATTGTGAAAAAAAATGGCGCCGACGAAGTGATGCATATCAACTTCGACCGCGAGTTCATCTCTGACATGGTTTTACAACTCGCTCCCATCGACATGGATGGCGATCACATCCCGATCACCGCCTTGATGCCCGTGGATCTGCGGGATATGGAACCGGAGATGAATATCAACTTTGATGTCTATGTGCATCTCCCCGTCAACCATCGCA
Source organism: Bdellovibrio sp. (assembly GCA_039206745.1). Classification (GTDB taxonomy): domain Bacteria; phylum Bdellovibrionota; class Bdellovibrionia; order Bdellovibrionales; family Bdellovibrionaceae; genus Bdellovibrio. Next base: position 827 of record JBCECD010000430.1, read on the forward strand.
CTGTTTTAATGCGAAAATCCGGTGACACCGTGGACGCCAAACATATCGAAAAGTTTTTGAATTTGAAACAACAGATGTACGTTAAAAAAACTCAGATGAAAGAGTTTTTCGAGTACGCTCGGACCGTGATGAGCCTGCGCAATGCCCCCTTCCCTGTCTCGATGACCGAAAAGTTCCATCGTGCTAAAAAAGCCATCTATGAAATCATGGCGCAATTCCTCAATGGCGCGACGACGGACTATCAAGAGGGCCGGATCATTTACGAAAAGTGCAAAGATATTATCGCTGACTTTGAACTCACTAAAGATCTCACTCCTCAAGAAACCTTTAACGAGATCTTCCGCTTTACCGGCAACGTTCGCACTCTCTATCATGATTGCATCTGTCTGTCGGCCTATGCCGCCTATTTTGCTCAGCTCCTGGATTGGCCCCAGGACAAGCGGGAGAATGCCGCTTTAGCCGGCCTTCTCCACAATATCGGTCTGTCGCAGCTCCCGGCCTCGATAGGAGAAAAGACTCTCAGCGAATACAGCGCCGAGGAAATGAGTCAATACCAGCTCTATCCTGAGCGCTCTGTGACCATGGTTAAGAGTAAGAAAGTACCTCTGGCTGTCGACATCTCTGAGGCTATTGCGCAACATCGGGAAAACAGCATTGGCACAGGTTTTCCAAAGAAACTGACCGCGGATCACCTCACCGATCTCGGCAAACTGCTGGGCTTGGCTTACACTTTCCATGAGATGACCGCTTTGCGCGATCGCCAGCAAGCATGGTCGGCCTTTCAGGCGATCACTCAACTTCGCGACAGCGCCTTGAGTGGTGACGGCGCTCATGATCTCCTGATGATCACACAAATCTTTAAAAAATGGCGTAACTAATCTTCCTCTTCTATCACTATCAAATCTCGTACATCGAGACGCCGAGTCTCCCAGTTGAGCGCGCGGTTGAAAGCCACCGCTGAAACCAGACCTTCATAAATATAAAGCAAGCACAACAAAGTCCCCACGAACCAGCGGATAGGAGGGCGTGAAGGACGAGGCGTGAACTGCACCACCCGTGTCTCCGCCACCCAGTCCGCCAAATGAGTGCGATCGTATCGGAAAAAAGCCAAAGCGTAGGGCATCCAAGACACAAACAAGCTCAATCTTTCAACCAAAGGTCGCAGCACACACTGTTGCCATTGCAAAGCGGCTTCAGGGTCCTCTGCCGGCACGACTTTCAAACCCATCAACCATTTTCCTGGCGTAGCTTGCAGCAACCACAGAAAAACCCCGGAATAAATAAAAGGAACGCACAAAATCCAAATGATTTCACCTAAACCGAGAAAGACGTCTTCATCTGTAAAAACCAGAAGGAAAAGGACTTTGGCAAAAGGCCAATAGAGAGGCAAACGAAAACATTGATCCAATCCTTGAGCGATCAAACGCTTCCAGGTGCTCGGTACATACACACTCTTATCCATGCGCTTCCTTTTTAATATACTCTCGCAACCACTGCAGAGCCTCTTCCCGGGAGTGAAGTTTTCCTTCAAGTTGTCTTTCATACGCCTGCTCCAGGCACAGCCCGCGAGCTTTCCCCTGGAGAGAGTCCTTCACATCCTCTCCATTTAAAAGAGGCCCTGGTAAAGTTCGTCCCATCTGCTCCCAGCGCTGACGCAATTTTTGCGCCGCTGTTTTAATTGCAGAGGTCCCTGTTTTGAACACGTCCTCCTGCAACAGTTGCAATCCCCACTCCACGCCCTCTTGAGCAAAGGCTTTGATTTTTTTACCTTCGCTCAAAGCAAGAAAGGCCTGAGGGTCTTGCAGAAGATCCCAGGTTTTCCGCAAAGCTTTTTGCTCTCGGACCGAAAGTTTGAGCAGAGCACTGCCCGCCTCCAACTCTTCCCTCTCG
>JBCECD010000431.1:0-2702 GCA_039206745.1 Bdellovibrio sp.
CTGCAAAGGTCTCCGCTCTCTTGGGAGATGCCGACTACAAATGGTCTGATATCAACACTCTGATTCAAAACAGAGCGATTCAAGACTATGAGCATCTGGCAACACGTATAGAGAGTGAGAAGATTCAGGCAATGATTGAGGAAGGTCGCCAGATCAACGAAAAGATTCAGGCTGCAAAAAAAGTATCCGTTCCGGCAGGAGGCAGTTCCGATCGCAGTGCGGAACGCCCAGCTGAAATTGAATTCGGTGATTTTGAAAAGGTGGATCTGCGTATCGGTCAAGTGGTTGAAGCCGAAGAGATCAAGGAGGCTGACAAACTCCTCCGCTTAAAAGTGGACATCGGTGCCGGGGAAATACGCCAGATCATCGCTGGCATTAAAGCCGCTTACAGTCCTGACAAGCTGATAGGACGTAAAGTTTTGGTGTGCGTGAATCTCAAACCTCGCAAAATGAAATTCGGCATGTCAGAAGGAATGGTCTTAGCCGCGGGGAACGGAGGCAGTGATCTCTTTGTTCTCAGCGCAGATGAAGGAGCCCAGGTCGGACAGAGGGTGAAATGATGTCTCTGTCTTCCGAAGATAAAAAGAGAGTGGAGGAGATCCATTCTCTTTTTCTACAAATGGAGCGCGACTCTCAGGATGGAAAATTCCCTGCTGAGGATTTGCGATATCTCAAAAGTCTTATTTCTTCCTTGGCTCTCTCAGAAAATCCGGAGGTCCATCGCCTGGCCGCCCTTGAAAAGCATCTCGTTTCCACGATGAGTCTTAAACATTTTGTCAGTTTTGCTGTGCCCGTTGAAAGGCTTCTTCATAAAAATATTCAGGATGATGATTTTCTAATTCTCGAAGGAGATCGAGATATCCAAAGTGAACCCACTGTTCCCCTGGCCTTTGTCTTAGATAATATTCGTTCCGCCTTCAATGTCGGCTCTATTTTTCGAACAGCGGAATGCCTCGGAGCTGAAAAAATCTATCTCTGTGGTTATACGCCCCTACCGACTCAATGGAAGCTGGCAAAAACCGCCATGGGTGCGCAAGAGATGGTGGCCTGGGAGGAGAAGCCTCAGCTTTTACAGGCTCTCGAGGAACTTAAAGAACAAGGTTATCATATTGTCGCTCTCGAGACCGCTGCGCGAGCAGCGGATCTCTGCGATGCTTTCCCCCGGCAACCCACAGCTTTTGTTTTAGGCAATGAACGCTTTGGCTTGGACCCTGAGGTCCTGAAGGTCATTGATGATCTGCGTGCCATCTCTTTACGGGGACGCAAGAATTCTTTGAATGTTGGCGTGGCCGCCGCCGTTGCAGGTTTTGAATGGGTGAGACAATGGAAAACCTCTCTTTAAGCTCTCACACCCTTCACCCGATTGGTGTTTTTAAAAGTGATCAGATCCATCCCTATGAAGCGGGAAGGCAGCCAGATGCTCATCACTCTGAAGGCGTGATCGAGCTGATCTCAGGTCATAATTTTGAGCAAGCTCTGGAAGAGATTGAAACCTGCCCCCGGCTTTGGATTCTTTTTTCTTTTCATCACAATACACAATGGCGTCCTCAGGTTTTGCCACCGCGCGGACGGGATACCAAAATTGGCGTGTTTGCCACTCGCTCGCCTTATCGCCCTAATGCTTTAGGTATGAGTTGCGTGCGCTTTTTGCGCAGAGAAGGCCTTAAGCTCTACGTTGCAGAAGCAGATCTTTTAAATGGCTCCCCTGTTTTTGATATCAAGCCCTATGTCGCCTATGCGGATTCTTTTCCGGGTGTGCAGCCTTCGTGGCTGGAGTCCGCTCAAGCGTATGACATCATCGTTTCCCCCCTGGTGGAAGAACAGACAGCCTGGCTGGAAAATCACGGTGTGACTCAACTGCGGGGTTTTCTTCGTCACCAACTGGAGTATGAACCAACTCATTCCAAAAAGAAGCGAGTGCGTGCAGAAAGCAGCGGAGAGTCCTACATCCTCGCTTATCGAACCTGGCGCTGCCGCTTTCAATTGCGAGCCGGGTCTGTGCATCTTATCAGTATTTTTTCCGGTTATAGTGAGCAGGATTTGCTCAACACAGAAGATCCCTATTCAGATAAGGGAGTTCACCGCTTGTTTCTCAACCTGTGGCGGCGCTAGAACTTCCTGCTGACGACGGATGTGCTGAAACAAGGGCAGGAAACTGAAGGCCCGGGTAAAGCTGCCCAGCAAAAAAACCGCATGATAGCTGGTGAGCTTTTCGCCAAAATACCACAAGACCTTGCCTCCGATATAGGTTCCCAAAATAATCGCCACGGAGTTCAAAAGATTGTACACCGTAAGCATGGGAACTTTTTCTTCCTGCTTGATATCTTTAAAGAAGATCAGAGCCAGTCCGACTTCCACACAGGCCCAGGCCAACCCACTAAATAACTGCAACACGAGAATAAAAACATGGTGTGTGCTCACCGACCACAGACCGGGCAAAGGCACAATGGCAGCGGCTCCAAACAGCAGCAGGGAAAATCCGGAGATATTGGTGCGATAACGATCCAAGATCATCAGTGCCAGAATTTTCCCCACAAAAAGAATCCCAATCGCCGTCATATAAGTTCCATAGTCCATACGCACTTGAGCAAGCATATAGGGCGTCACAAAGGGCGAGGAAACAAAAACCGCGGCCTGAAAGGGAGCCAGATAAAAAAAGAATTTTCTTTTTTCCGTATTGGACCAGAACACCTTCCACGAAG
>JBCECD010000432.1:0-2671 GCA_039206745.1 Bdellovibrio sp.
TCCTAAAACATAGATGCAGCTGGTGACGAAATTTTGCAGACGCGTTCGTTCCGTGGAGTGATTTCCTAAAACTGCGAGTGTGATGGGAATCATCGGAAAGATACAAGGAGTGAAGCTCGTAAAAATTCCTGCGAGAAAAACGAAAATCAAGCCGGCAAAAAGACTGTTGCCCAAAAATCTCTGGAAGTTACCGATGTCAAAGAAAGGAGCTGAGCCTGAATGCGGAGCCAGTCCCTCTTTAAGTAAAGAGTCCCCTTCAACCATGCTCACGGTGATCGGAACCTCGAGAGATTTTGTTGTGGGAAAAAGACAGAATTGATCTGAGCACGCCTGATAGGTCAACTCCAGCTTCATTTTATCATAGCGTTTTAGAAAACGATTTGGAGCTTCGATATGAGCGGTGAGGGTGGATTCACCCTCGACTCCCCAGCGTTCTTTCTTCGAAAATTTGTCATACCATTTCTTCAAAGGCTCCACTTTGAAAGGAGCAATTTGAAATCCATCGGGCTCTAAAATAACAACTTTGAATTTATCTTCATAAGCATGAAAAGCGGCAGGCAGCCTCATTTTGATTTCGAGTGTGCCTCCTTGTCCCGGATTCCATTCATAGGGGAAAACTTTGACTTCAGCAAGGAGAGGGTCGGTTTCTTGCAGCTGGACCTGAGTCTGAGCCACTGCTGAAAAGCCTCCGCAGAAGAGAGCAGCAGTCATGATGAGCGAGTGAAAAATGAACTTCATACTTTTTTCTTATTCCCTCTCCCGACTATGGGCAAGTTTATTCGCAATGACTCAATGTTAACACAGTTTAGGCCGATAGAGAACTTGAAGAGGATATAACCATGGGATTTGTAGGTATCATAGTCGTATTTGCGATGGTGTTCGGGGGCTTCTTGCTCGCCGGTGGTCACATGTCGGTGATCTTGAAGGCGGCACCTCTCGAACTGATGATTATCGGGGGGGCGGCGCTAGGAGCTTATATTATCGCCAACCCGATGAAAACAATCAAAGCGGGATTCTCTCTCAGCATCAAAGCGATGACTGCGAAAGGACCTCAGAAGCAAGATTACGTTGAACTCTTGCAGATGATGTTCCAGCTCTTTCAGGCTTTCCGAAAAGAAGGTCCTCAAGGGATTGAGAAACACATCGAAGAACCGGACAAGAGTGACATCTTCAAGGCCTATCCGAGTTTTATGCACAATCACCATGCGGTGCATTTCCTTTGCGATACGATGAAGATCACATTGTCTGCCGAGATGTCACCTTATGATGTGGACGATCTTCTCGATGCGGATATTAAAGCGATTCACTCAGAAGAACACATGGCTCAGCATGCGGTGCAAACAGCAGCGGATGGATTCCCTGGATTGGGTATCGTTGCCGCGGTTTTGGGTATCGTTAAAACCATGGGACACTTGACTGAAGGGGTTGAAAAGATCGGATCTCTGGTCGCGGGCGCCCTGGTTGGAACGATGTTAGGGGTTTTCGGAGCTTACGGTTTGATCGGTCCTACCGCGACAAAAATTGGAGCGGATATCGATGCGGAAGGCCGTTACTTGTCGGCGATCAAAGCCGCGATGATTGCTCTCCAGAGAGGGGCACCTCCAATAGTGTGTGTGGAGTACGCTCGTCGTTCCATCACCCCTGAAGAGAGACCTTCATTTGAGGAAATCGACAAAGCAACTAAAGAGATTAAGAAAGCAGCATAATGGCAGAGAAGAAGCAGACTATCGTCATCAAAAAAATCATCGTTGCAGGCGGCGGCCATCATGGCGGTTCCTGGAAGGTGGCCCTTGCGGACTTCATGACCGCATTGATGGCGTTCTTCCTCGTGATGTGGCTGTTAGGTCAATCCGAAGAGACGAAGAAAGCAGTCTCAGATTACTTCTCCACGCCGTCTGTCATTGAGTACAATTTCCAAAATTTCGGTGCGGAACTGACTTTGGAAAAACTGTTCCTGGATATCCTGAATGAGCCGTTAAAAGCCTTTCAGAGTTTCATGGAGCCGGCTGATAAATCTCCCAATCTTTTAGATATGGGATCAGCCAAAGTGGTGGCTGCTTACTTGGCAGATCAGATGACTGATATTGCCAAGAATGTGGTGGTCAGCCCAGAGGGTTATGACTTTGATATTCCTGATTACCTGCTCTTTGAAAGAGGATCGGCGCAACCCAATGCCAACTTCGTCAAGGTGATGGATAAAATCAAAGGTGTGGTTTCGGGCTTAAAAGATGCGGATATCAAAATCACTTCGGGTCTGTTTGTACAAGCTGTTCCCGATGGCAGTCTGATGTCAGCAAACAAAGTGGCCTCTGAGCGCTTCGACATTGTTCGCAATAAAGTGCTGGCATCTTTGGATAGCAACACGGTGACAGTTTCGGGTGGTATCAATGTCAAGGAAAAGCGGGGCGAAGTCGATCCTGCAAAATTGGTTGGTTTCATCCGCATCAAGGTGGCACAAAAAGAAATCACTTCTGATGGACGTAAACAGAGAAAGTTAGAGACTCTCTTTGGTCCTTCTAAAGTCGATATGTCGGTCTATGACAACTTTGTTCATCAGATCAGCAATCGTAAAGAGGCAACTCCTCGCGCTGGTGAAAACAGCAAGGGCGCTGAGTTGAAGCGACAAGTGGATCGAGAGTTGCAAGAAGAAGCCGGTGGCGGTCTTACAGCT
>JBCECD010000433.1:0-2666 GCA_039206745.1 Bdellovibrio sp.
GAGGCTCTGCGCTTCCTCCTCACCGAGGACGAGGAGATTGAGTGCGCGCGCGAGGTAACAAGCCCAGGCTGGCAATACCATTCGACTCGATAGTTTGCTGAGTGGTGTTGGCACAATCCTCATAATAGTCGAAGATATGATTATTAGCTAAATGAAGAACATCAAACCCAGCCTCCACAAATTGTTGAATGTAGCGAGTGGGTGTACGGAAAGCATAACAGAGTTGCCCCGGCTTTAAAGCCTCAGGACACTTTCTGCCACGGATATCACTGTCGCACAATGTACCTTCATGATTTCCTACTGTGATATCACCCGCACGAAGAATCGAAGCGACATTTTCAAAAACAAAGTGAGAGGGAAGCTCCTGCGTGGGAGCATTCCCGATCATCATATCACCGACCGCACGAATGTTAATAACAGACTGCGCTTGAGTCATCAGAGGCAAAATAAAAAAGAATAAGCAAGATTTCAAAAAACGTCCCGACAACAAATTCATGCGCCCTCTTATGATTTCAGATCATTCCTATTACGGGACATAATATAGAATGAGCCATCAAACTCAGAGTGAGATTCCTTCTTCTTGCAACTTTTTCTATTTTTGCACAAAAAATGTCGCAAAACTGGTGGCGTTTCACTGAGGGGGCGCTGGAAAATGTGTCTTGAGTAAAAAATATACTCTTAGATGAACGACTCCTGGATGGATAAAAACGGGGCTCGCATTACTGCGAAGCGAAGCTAAACTAGTCCAGCTAAAGAGACTTATTACGACACTCTTGTAAAGTATTTCGACAGAAGAAACGGTTTTCGCGGCATAACAACTTAATAATGCTCCAAAGGTTCCCCTTGCACTTCGAAGTTAATTTAAGTGATCTTCGTCGATTTCGTATATTAACGCGATACTTTTCCTGCATTCGAAAATTTCATTTTCAGATGCAGATCCCATTTTTTGAATAATTCTATCAGTTGAAAGAGTCCTGATTTGGTAAGTATCTATCACAGAGGTTTTTCTAAGCCCTGCGGATTTAAGATCTTTGATTTCCACGAATACTTTTCCAGATTTTCCATTGGAATCGGTAATAGGAAAAACAGTAATAAGATCAAGCCTAGGATGAACATTTATAACCATACAAGGTCTCGTTGGATTAAGATCCACCAAGACGACTTCACCTACTGAAAAATTACTCAAAATCGTCTCCATCAATTCCTACAAAGTAATTCTCTGGCGATGACTTTGCGTATAGGTTTAACATCTCTTCACGAGCCGCTCGTCGCTGTTCCTTTTTCACCCGATCACGTAATAGATCTAAAGCATAATCCATCATCTTGGTTTTATTACTGAACCCATAACGTATGTAATTGTTGTTATTTTTATGTTGAATTGCAAAATAAGAGTCCCCTCATCTTCGCAAACCAAGATGCCCTATCCTTCCAAAGCATTTTCACACATGGGTTTAGCAGCCTCTTTGATTAACTTTCGAATTGTCTTGAACTCCAGAAAGGGATTTCCTCCCTGATCGGCATATTGCTTATCCCGACCACGTCCTGCCGCAAACCATACGAAATCCACACCTCGATCTCCCGAACTTCTGACCCATCTTCCGTCCAAAGCTTTGTTGTTAGAATCGAGAAAAAGATAATAAGAGGTCTCTACCGTATCCAGCAATGATCCATTTGCCACCTTTTCTTTCGTTGGCAAATTGCTTTCGGCAATATCCACTTCTCCTAAAGTATCCAAGATGACATCCACTCGTACTTTTTTCTCAGCACTGGGATATAGCTCGCGATCTTTAGCCGTGAAGGTGACACTTCTAATTTCTCTATTAAATCCAACAACCGTCTCATTCCATATTTCAGAACTCAAATTAGAATCTATAACAAATGGTTTCTTATGCCGAGCCAATCTGTGCCGAAGAACCATGTCAAACACAACAGGATTTGGCTGAGACTCAGCTTTTTTTCGTTGTGACGGCGATCCTAACTGCGCGTAGTCTTCCGTATAAAAATAGCTTGCACCAGCTAAAGCCTTTAGGTCGGCAGGTTCAAAAACCACACGAACCCCATCCCGATTTTCAACTTCCACAGCTCGAATCGGTTCATCGAGAAGAAATCCCGCGCATCGAACTCCATTACAAAATCCCTCCCACTCCTCAGGAGAGGGCTCCCTTAGAACTCCGCGATTGAATATCTCATGCTGAGTAGTCCTAAAATCATAAAATCCTTTGTAGATGTCATACTTCTCGACAGGTGACAGCTTACGCCGTTGCTCGGCAGTCATGTTTACTATGGCCTTCTTAGTATGAATCTTTTTAAAAGAGTGACCTGTCTGCCAACGTTGAGCGATACCACCTTCTGCCATGGGAAAATAGTTCCCTGCCCATGGAGCATACTTCTCCGTCAAACGAAACTCCGTGGGACCTTTAAATGGATTTAAAAAGTCGTCAGCGGAATCTTCAGGAATCTTCGCAAAGCTTAAGGACGATTTGTACCAATATAAATCCTCCTCAAAATCTCCAGCGACAGAAGCAAAAGGCAATAAAGCAATACTGACGAGCACAGAAACGTACAATCTAAAGTTCATCATTCATCTCCAAGTTTTAATGATTAGCAAATTTCTAGCCAATATTTTCGATGGAACGTTAAACGTAAATCCGCAACTAGCTTAGAGA
>JBCECD010000434.1:0-2662 GCA_039206745.1 Bdellovibrio sp.
CCTGAAGTTGATAGCGCTCGGAAGTGGGTTTGAAGTTGCCGTTTTCCCCCTCTGGAAACAGAATGATCGCATTGCCTTTTTTGAGGGCATTGAGACCGTTCTCATAGGTGGCTTCAGTGAAACCCATTTTTTGTGCAGGCAGAGCCGTGGTTTCGGTTAAAAACCAAAAGTGATGGGTGAGCACACGCGGAACTCTTTTGGCCTCCTGTTGAACAATATGTCCTAAAAGAAAAGCGTCAAAGCCGGAATAGCCTGAATGGTTGGGAGCAATGATGACAGGCCCGCGTCGAGGGATGTTTTCGACACCTGTGACCGTGAGGCGAAAGTATTTCCTCAGAATTTCAAGAAGAAAGCGCGGTAAAACACGAAATAACAAAGTGTCGCGATCAAGTTCGCGGAGTCCAAAAATTTTTTCGTTGGGTTTCGCCAGGAAATTCTTCATGATTAAGAGTGAGTCACCATTTTTTTTAGGGAGTGTTCTTATGTCTTCTTCTTTTATCATGGCCATTGATCAAGGCACAACCAGCTCGCGCACTTGTATCATTGATCAAGCCGGAGGTCTTGTAGCAGAGGCCCGAGAAACATTCAAGCAGATATTCCCTCGCCCGGGATGGGTTGAGCACGATCCCGAAGACATCTGGTATTCCACCCAGCTCTCCATGCGCAGAGCTCTCGAGAAGGCCGGTCTCAAAGGCTCTCAGGTGCGCGCCATTGGCATCACCAATCAGCGCGAGACGGTGATGGTGTGGGAGGCAAAGACTGGCAGGGCTCTTCATAATGCCATTGTTTGGCAGTGTCGGCGCACTCAAGATCTCTGTGAAAAGTTGAGAAAAGGTAAAAAAGAAAAGATGATCACGGCCAAGACCGGTCTGGTGCTTGATCCCTATTTTTCAGCGACCAAAGTGCAATGGATTTTGAAAAATATTCCAGGAGCATCTCAGCGCGCTCGTCAGGGTGACTTGAGAATGGGCACGGTGGACACTTATCTGTTGTGGCGGCTCACGGCAGGGCAAGCTCACAAAACGGATGTGAGCAATGCCTCGCGGACCATGTTGATGAACATCCACACTGGCTGGTGGGATGAGGATCTGATCAAGCTCTTCGGAGTGCCGGAGTCTCTTCTGCCTGAGATCTGTCCTTCCAATGCTGAGTTTGGTTTCACTCAAGGTTTGGGTTTTATGCCCGATGGAATTCCTATCACGGGGATTCTCGGCGATCAGCAGGCGGCCCTGTTTGGACAAGCTTGCTATAAAGTGGGTGAGGTGAAATGCACTTTCGGGACCGGTAGTTTCCTGCTTCTCAATACCGGCACCAAGGCCGTGAAGTCCAAAAACAGATTGCTGACGACGATTGCGTGGAAGTTGAAAGATGAAGAACTGGTTTATGCTTTGGAAGGAGGCGCCTTTGTCTGCGGGGCTGCGGTTCAGTGGTTGCGCGATGGCCTGGGGCTCTTTCCTCAATCCTCTGACATTGAGGCTCTGGCAAAAACTGTGAGCTCTACAGAGGGAGTGGAATTTGTGCCCGCTCTCACCGGTCTCGGTGCTCCTCACTGGCGTCCCGAAGCACGCGGTGTGATCTGCGGTCTCACTCGAGGCTCAACCCGGGCTCATATTGCACGGGCCACTCTCGAGGCCATGGCTCTGCAGAACGTGGATATCTTAGAGACCATGCAAAAAGATCTGGGTAAAAAATTGCAAGGGGTTCGCGTCGATGGCGGTGCTGCCGCCAATGATCTGTTGATGCAAATGCAGGCGGACTATTGTGGTGTCGAGGTCATTCGACCCACCAACTTAGAGACCACGGCTCTGGGGGCCGCTTTCATGGCCGGTTTGGGCAGCGGGTTCTGGAAAAACCTCAAAGAGATTCAAAAGGTGTGGCGTATGAACAAGCAGTTCAAGGTGAAGATGTCACCGGCTCAGCGTCGGCAACGCCGTCAGCAGTGGAGTCAAGCACTGGAGAAAGTGTAAAAAATGAATCCTTCATCGCAACAAGTGATATTTAAGAAAGTCGCCGTTTCCGAGAGGAAAACTCTGTTCCGTGAAATGGCGGAGGCACGAAAGCAGATCAGTCTGAAAACTGAAGAGGATATTATTTTTCATTTGATTGCCATTCAAACGGAGAAGGATGAGGTCTTGCTCTGTCATCACACCGCGGACTCACAGCAAATCACAACACCTCAGAAAGTCATGGCTAATTTTTCTTTTGAGAACGAGCGCTATTTTTTTCAAAGTGAGCTGACCTTCCAGTCGGGATGGGCGGTTTTGAATATTGATCTCGATATCTTTCAGTTGCAAAGACGCAGCAGTGCTCGCATTGACCTGCCGGAAGAATACCATGCTGTCTTTCATATGGACCAATACAATCAGAACACGTTCACCCTCGAGGCCAATATTGTCGACATCAGCGCTGGTGGCGTGAAAGTGCGCTTTCAGGCAGGGATGCCGGAATTTAAAATCGGAGATCTTCTCCGAGGCTCTCTGCATTTGGGAGAGCGCCGTCCTTTTGAGATCAGTGTGGAGGTTCGACATGCCACCAAGTTGGAAGTGGCGGGGCGTATTGTGCAGGTTGTGGGATTGCAGTTCACCGGCGTGAATCAGATGCTGGAGAACCGCTTGTTGATTGTGATGATGGAGTGGCAGCGGGCGCGGGGGTGCCGGCAGGC
>JBCECD010000435.1:0-2656 GCA_039206745.1 Bdellovibrio sp.
GTTCTGGGCCGTATTATTAAAAATATTGAAACTCTGTCAGGCGATCTTGCGCACATGACGACTCAAAATAAAGAGAAGGTGGGAGACATCGTGGATGACATTCACGCGGTCACGGCTTCTTTGCGTGATGTGATGAATGATCAGAGTGAGACAGGGTTGAAAGAGACCTGGAAGAAGCTTTCCAACTCTGTGAAAAATCTGGATGAAATCACTTCGAAGATCAACAATGGCGAAGGTGCGATTGGCAAGTTGGTGAGCGACGAGGCCACGGCTGAAAACGTCAGTTCTGCGATTGATGGTTTAAGCGGTTTGGTGGATACGGCCAGCCGTATTCAAACCGCGTTTGATTTCAGAGCGGAATATCTGGGTGATGTAGGTGCGACGAAATCTTATATCGGCGTGCAGATTATTCCAGGCTTGGACCGCTATTACTATATTGCAGTTGTCGATGATCCAGCTGGAGTGGTGGAGACAACGCGCACTCAGGTCGATGGTACCGGAGGCGGAGCTCCTGCTGATTACACTGAGACCAAGACCTATCAGAATAAAATCAAGTTTACAGTTCTCTTTGCAAAAAACTTCTGGGATCTGACTCTTAAAGGGGGCTTGATCGAAAACGCGGGCGGTTTCGGAGTGGACTATCACTTCTTCCGCAAGAAGTTGAAATTCTCTGTGGAGGCGTTTGACTTCAGCAAGACCAATGTGCGCAGCTCGCTTTCTTATATGGTTTATCGTGGCGTTTACGTCACAGGCGGAATCAATGATGCTCTCGATAAATCCGGAGCGCGTTCGGGATACTTGGGAGCCGGTCTTTATTTGACGAATGACGATATCAAACTTCTTTTAACCAAGGCGCCATTTTAGATGAATGACGAAAGAGTTAACGGCACAAACAAAAATTGGTTGATAAAATCCTCTGCGAGGATTTTAGGTCCGTTTACTTTGAATGAAGTTGTTGAAAATATCAAATCCAAGCAAATTTCCATCATCGATGAAGTTCGTCAGCCTGATGGACGTTGGAGTTATATCCGTGAGATCAGTCTCTTTATGGATATTGTGCGCAGTATTCGTGAGGAGCAGGACCCTTACTCTGAAAAAACCATGACTCAGTCTTTGGCTCATCACACGATGACCAAAACAGACTCCTTTTCGGGCTCTGACGATATCACGCTGACACCGGTGCCGCCGGAAGTGAATTCAGGATCTTTGAAAGATGTCACACCGGTGTTTGAATCTCCCATGGGTGCGGCGAGCACGGCAAAAAGTTATGGCGCTTCGGGCGACACACGCTTAAAGCAGAAAATGCAAAAGAAGACGCACCGGTTGCGTTGGGCTCTTTTGTCTCTCACTTTTTTGGTGATTCTGGGTGTGGGGCTGTCGCTTTTACAGAAAGATAAAAATCGGGTCATGAGTTATGATGAGCTGATGGCACAGGCCATTCGCTATAAAAACCTGGGCCTTTATGAAAAATCCTTGTTGTCTTATCAACGGGCCAGCAAGCTGAAACAACCCGATGCGGAGTCCCAGGTGCAGATGGCTCCGGTCTTGATTTCTGAGGACCGTCAATCTTTACAGGGGCGGCGTATTTTAGAGAGCGTTTTGGGACAGACGGGGCGCAGTCGTTCTGAGACGGTTGAGGCTTATCTGGGGATTGCTGTCTCTTATATTATGGACGGTGATCTGAAACAGGCTGAGGATATTTTGCAAAAAGCTTTAGGTCATGAACCTTATAATCTTTCTGCGCTGTTGAACATGGCGATCATTCAACACAAAAAAGGCAACTATGCTGGCGCGATGAGAGACTTTGATCTTATTCAGCGCAAGAATCCGCAATCTGCGTTGGCGCTCTTTGGAAAAGCTCTGGCAACTTTGGAATATGCTAAAACTCGAATGGACTCTTCAGTGTTGCCGGCTTTGGTTCGTGACATCAAAGCGGGAACGGCGAAGACGGGTTATCTTCGTCAAGAGCTCACGTTGGTTTTGGTTTATGCTTACAGTTTATTGGGGGATATCGACGGGCTCAATCAATCTGTTGTGCAGTTCCTGAATCAAATGCCGGGCCAGACTAAGAACTATGTGCATCCTCTGCATGTGGAGTGGCGGTTTACACAGTGGGATTATCTCGAGAAATATTGTGGTGAAATTTATCAGAAACAAGTTCCCAATCCTGAGATCAAAGCTTTGCGTGCCATCTGTTTGATGGAAGTCAATCGCGATGTCGATTCCTCCAAATATCTGCAAGAAGCGATGGCAGAGGGGCCCAAAGATCCTTATGTATTGATCACCCAGGCTGCTTATTTGGCAAAAGTGGGACGTCTTCCAGAGGCGAATACTATTTTGAAAATGCCGGAGCTTTCGACCTTGATGGTTAAAAGTTTACTGGTGGGTGATATCTGTATGAGCAATCAGGATGTCTCTTGCGCGCAAAGAGCTTTCTCTCAGGTTTACAGTCAGGATAATCAGAACGCTTCGGCGCTATTTGGTTTGGGCTGGGTGGCTATGAATAAAAATGATCGAGTGGCAGCCTATGGCTATGTGCGAGCGGGGTTGCAATCTGAACCTCTTTATTTGCCACTGCTAGAGCTGCGGGACCAGCTGGAGTATGAATGATGAGAGTTTTCTTGCCAGCTCTTCTTATCTGCACACTGTTTCTGGG
>JBCECD010000436.1:0-2652 GCA_039206745.1 Bdellovibrio sp.
GCCTAAGCCCCTCTGCACCGCTTCGCGATCAAAATAGATCCAGCGATCCACCACGCCTTCGAGAATTTTTTCTGCTTGAGAAAACTGGCTGTGTGCCAAAACATGTAACTGAGCCTGTGGATATTTCTGTCGCAGGCCACGCAATAAAGGGCCTTGCTGAATGATATCCCCTAACCGCAAAAGGGAGAGCACAAGAATTTTCATTACTTCACCAACTCATTCAAAACCCGAAATATTTGCTTATTCCTCTCAGGCATGGTCGAAGCTTCAACCACAGGTCCAATGTCTTTAATCGACAACAAACATTCCTTCCGCAAATAGAGGGCTTTCATATTAATGCCAAACTCTTCAAAGTGATATCGAACCGACTCCGAAGTGCGACCTGCCAAGTGCGAGAAGACCTCGGTAAAATGTGGACTCTGTTGTCCCCAACACTCTCGAAAAGAGAGGATATAAGATCTGCTTTCAATCACTTCCTGAAATAGATCTGTGGTAAATATATCCTCGGGAGATTTCGTCACAATAATTTCCACACGATCCCGAAGCTCTGGAAAATGAGAGCGGAATACAGGAATCAAAGACTCTCTCGACTCCACCACTGAAATCTTCAAATGCGGATCAATATCAGCCAGGGCCGCGACATGAAAACCGGAACCCAAACCAACAATCACAATATGTGAGCTCGGCAGAACCCCCAAGGAATAGGCCCACTTCAAACCTTCGCTACGCGGGTCACGCAAGGAGGCCAAAGGTTGACCGGCTTCAAAGGCAATCAAGTCAGACTCATGATTCTCTGAAAATGTAATTGCTGACATTTATGCCACCTTGCGATTTGTGAGGATTTTCTTTTTGAGTTCGCGCACTTCTTTATGATCCGGATTCCATAACAGCACTCTCTCCATTTCAAGGAGAGCCAGATCCACCTGACCGATAGAGCAGAAAAGATTGATCAACACCAGGGACATATCCTCATCTTGTTCCACACCCGCCAAATAGCCCTGTAAATAACCAATCGCCTTTTGCACCTGTCCATCACGCAGACCCCAATTTGCCGCCAAATGAACTGCGGTTCTATTCAAAGGGTTGATATCCAAAGCTGACTCAATATTTGCCCACGCCAACTCACTGTCACCGACCTGGTTATGCACCATTGCTAGACCAACCCACGCTTTGTCATTGCGGATATTGATCTCCACAGCTTTGCGGAAACAAAAAAGAGATTTATCAAAGTCATTTCTCTGCACTTCCAATGTTCCGAAGTTTATCAAGAGGACATCAGACTGGGAGTTCAGGGTGTAAGCTTTATTATAATACTCTTCCGCCCCATCGAAATCTCCACGACGGACAAAGATATTGCCCATATTCTTATAGATCTCAAACAGCGATTCACTCTCCTCTGTCAGCATGGTCAAAGCTTCATAGTATTTATCCAATGCTTCCTGATCGCGGTTGAGTTTATAAAGGCACGTTGCCAACCCCTGGAGACTTTCAAAACATGGTGTTACTTTAGCCCATGCCTGGCGCACCAAGAGAGCTTCGTGTAAATGTGACGACTCTTCAAGGCAGATTGCCAACATTTTAAGAACAGTTTCGTTTTTTGAGTCAAGATTACTGGCCTGTCTTAATATATTCAAAGCCAGAGAATACTCTTTATGTTTTATCAATACTTGCGCGTTGACAATATAAGCCGCCACTCGTGCATCGTAAGCACGTGCAGGTTGGCGTGTGACTTCGGCATCAAAATCAGCCAGAGCTTCCTCGCTGTTGAGATAAACCTTGCCGGCACTTTCATAAAGTGAATTTTTTATTTTTTCGCCCACGACATCGCTGGACTTATGTAGGATTTCATTTTCTAACATCGACACTTTTCTCCTCAATGCCATCTTAAGGAGCAACACAAATGCCAATGTTTTCTGTCGGTTTTATTTGATTTGAGGCAGACTCAGCCAGGAGTTTGACTCTTTCGCTAAGTTGCCCGTCATCTTTTTGTCAGGAATTTTTTTCCTAGACCTCTTCATCCAGTCGGTTTTGGAAGGTTTTGGCTTTATAACCACTCATGGCTTTGCGGTTGTGACGAACCTCCTGCAAATCTTTGATAATGGAGTTCTTCGCCATTTCAATGCAGGCCAAAACCTGAATATCTTGCTCGATGATACGCGTGACGTACTCATCCTTGATACGCATAGCTTGTTTCATAGACATCTTGTGCTCTTGGCAGATCTCTATATTTTGTTCCATCTCCGCATGAGTTTTTTCAATCTGAGCATCCACATATTTCAGCACATCTAATATTTTTTCCCGTGTCTGGTAGAAATACTCCAGATTATCAAACCGTCCTTGAACAAAATTCGTCAGCTCTACTTCATTTAATGAATAGAACTTCTCGAGGTAGTGATTCTTCTCATTCAGCAAGGTGATTATTCTCGTCATGTCCCCTCCGTCATCCGACTTTTTTATCATTGTTATCTGTTTCTTTTTTTATTTTTTCCACAGCTTGAACCCAACCTTCATACAAGGTCTGTAACATCTTGAGGTTGGATCTCAAAGGCTCCGGATCGCCTGAAATATTGGATTTTGTATACTGCTCCATCATGAACATATACAACTGCTCCAATTGATTCGCGACCTCACCGCCCACTTTATGATCTAAAG
>JBCECD010000437.1:0-2608 GCA_039206745.1 Bdellovibrio sp.
TCGAATTTTTTCCAAATCAGAAGAGCCGGGTATGTTTTTATAAGCTTTTTTATACTCTTCAGGCCCATATTTTAATGCATACATCATTGAAGTTAAGAGGCACCCCATGGGAAGACCAGCATCTAATTGTGATGTTTGTACAGATTTTGGTATTTCAACTTTGACCCAATCACTAGTGTGAGCTAAGGACTCAATTTTGTTAGACGGCTGTTGATATAAATAACAGTTTTGGCAAATGCCACCCTCTGTTTCCGCATAGGAGGTTCGCGAAAAGATTGCAAGAAATAGAAATATCAAAATGAGACACTTTTTTCTGGAATTCATATTTAAATTAATTGCAAATGTGTGGCCTATTTCAGGGTGTTCGCTAATCCAATCATTTTGTCTAGGGCGCGTAATGCGGAACCTGGGCCTTCTGGGGGAGCCGACCTCTGCATTCCTGACCACTTAGCCTGCTTCCCTGCTAAAGGTGAAAGAAGGGGGAGGGAGAGAACGTTTAGCTGAGTTTTGGGGACGCATACTCTTTCTTCAACGTCAACACTCATGAGATTGCCGGACTGAGGATCTTTAGTAAAAGTAAGTGCTGCCGCAGAACCTTCATTAGATCTCACGATCGTTAATATCATTACGTTCAGCGCAATTTGATTAATCGTCTAGTTATTCAGGGTAACATTATCAAATAATATCTTTTGAATATATTTGCCTGAGGAGTTCAAGTAACTCCTGACATGCTTTTCGTATTAACTCAGTTGTGGGCTTTTCATCAAAGGCCTGGCCGAGATCCTTCTGATTCGCGACTCTGAAGATATTGAAGCCTCCTTTGTGCTTAAGGGTTCTTTCGAGGAACTTTGCTAATGCATCTGGATGCATGGGGAGTCCAAGTTCATGGAAAGCTACGAATTGAATCAGTTTATTTGAAGCTGCTCGATTGACCTCTGAGAGTAACTCCTGGCAGTTATTTGCAGCCAGAACATATGA
This sequence comes from Bdellovibrio sp., assembly GCA_039206745.1. Classification (GTDB taxonomy): domain Bacteria; phylum Bdellovibrionota; class Bdellovibrionia; order Bdellovibrionales; family Bdellovibrionaceae; genus Bdellovibrio. Next base: position 979 of record JBCECD010000437.1, read on the forward strand.
GGCGGAACAAATTAGGCTGACACTTGTCAAAAGTTTCAACAGAAAAGCGCGCATAGTTGACCTCTTTTCGTGGTCCAGGGAATACTCTCTGAACCTGGAATAAAATGATGAAAGATATATGCCAGAAGAGAGTCTATATTCTTACGCTTGAGCTGGATGTCGATTTGACCTGGAACAGATCTTGGCCCCGATTTTCTAAAAGTTTATCTGCAAATTTATGATTCTTCGGAGGGTGTCTCTGTTCGAGTGCCCGGATTTTATATCTGACAGAGGTTCTTTTTTTAAAAGAAGGCGGAGCACGATATCGTGCTCCGCTTTGACGAATTAAAACGGAATATCTTTGAAAGATTTGAAACCTTTGAATTTCCAAAAGTTGGTTTGTTTTATTTTGGTTTTGGTCATTGTCGCTTTGAGCTGAGATTCCAAATCTTTTTTTATGGATTTGAACTCTTTTACGGAGATTTTGCCTTTGCCATAGTCTTCCATATTGTCTTCGCCGTGCTCTTCTAAGTCGGAGCAGATCAGGGCGATACAGTAATGCTGGACAGAGAGAAGATCGGCAGTGTCCTTGGTGTCTTTCTTCTTCTTTTCAAGTTTTTGGTAAGTTTGATAGGGTTCATTCAAAGCCTGCTCGTAAGCGGCTGCTAGATGTTTTTCCGAAGGTAAAGCTTGCTGAGCTTGTTTGAATACGGCGGATTGCTGAAAGTCTTCCAGTCTTTCATCGTCCTGGATTGTTTTCTTGAGTTCGGAGATATAAGCGGGATCTAAGGATATCATCTTCTCCAAATAAAGGCCGGCGGCTTTATAGTCTTCGCGGATTGCCGCTGCGATACAGGCTTTCATGGCTAAATGCACAGGCTTGCCGTGTCGTTCAAAATGCAGAACATCAGTTTGAGCTATCACGGTATCAATTTTTTGTAAGGCTTTTTTAAAGGCCGTTGCATCACCATAAAGATCGTAGTCGATCTCCATATAGCCTGTCATATGTTTCATTTCGCTGTCTTTTTTGGCGAGGTTGATCATGCCTAAAGCGGTTTCACGCCATTCTTCGAATTGATAGACATTGTAAAAGACCTCTTCGAGAATTTGCTGAAATGTGGAGGGCAATGTTTTATGCTGAAATTCATTTTGCCCCGTCAGAAAGCTTGCCGCTTCAGTGAAGTGATCGGTCTCCAGTAAAACACGGATAAGGGTGTTTTCCAAATCATAGACCTGAGTATCAATACCTTCTGTGAAAGCCTGTTTGGCCGTTGCATGCTCTTTAGTGAAGTGCTCGTAAGCTTTGCGCGGGGATTCTTGTTCCAACTCAGAAAACTTTTCGATCCAGGCGGAAATTTGAGGATTGAATTTTTTTGCTGCCATGTTGACTCCTTAGAAATGTGAGCGACTTCTTCTTTTCGGCAAAAAGAGGCTAATTTTAACTGGACCAAGGTTTTAGCTGCGGTGATCTATTAAAGATAAAAATCTCGGCAGGGGTTGGGGTCATTTTCATCATTTTTCGCGTGATGTTTGTAGAACAAATCATAAAGCTCTTTTTCTGCCTCAGCCGCCTCCTGCAGAGCTTTGGTATATTCTTCAGACTTAATTTTTCGATCATAATTCTTTTTCTGCATTATCAAAGACTTATATT
>JBCECD010000438.1:0-2583 GCA_039206745.1 Bdellovibrio sp.
CTTTTAATGATGGCTCTTTTGCCGGCTGGGAGGATTCTCCAGATCAAGCTATTAACTATTCGGGAAAATCCATCGACAGTCTTTATGTTGGAGGCTTTCCGGCAAGCTCCCTTTTGCGTTTTGCCGAGAGCGATGGAACTTTGGTGAACACCTCACCATTGAGCAATGCTCAATATACGGAGCTGACAAATCTTATCGCGGGATCCAGCAGTAAATATCTGCGCTCGTCAACGACAGCGGGAACGCAAATTCCTGTCGTCAGCAGTCAGCCAAGTTCGCTCTCTGCGGGGCAAATGTGGTATGAGGCCGGCAGCTTAAAATATTATGATGGTGCCAACTCCCAAGTTCGTACCTTGGGAACAGGGACGGTCACCAGTGTTTCAGCTGGAACAGGATTAAGCGGTGGACCTATCACAGGATCGGGTAGTTTGGCTTTGGCTTCTGGTGTTGCCACTCCCGGAACTTATCGCTCTGTCACGGTGGATACCTATGGACGAGTGACTGCGGGCAGCAATCCCACGACGGCGGCTGATTACGGTCTCACCGATGTTTTTAAAAATGGAGGCAGTGCCTTTTCTGGAACGGGGACTCTGGGGACGACTGATAATAATGATCTTTCGGTTGTAACCAATGGCTCCACCCGCATGACTGTTTTAAAGGATGGAAATGTGGGAATTGGTACCGCAAGTCCCACGGCACTTTTAGATGTCAATGGTGGAGTTCGTTATAGCACTTTAACTCATTCTTCGGCGGCTCTGATCATTGGCGCAACTTACAGCTACACAGGCGGGATCACCACGGGGACCGCAATGAATATCCAGACCAACTCTTTAACTTCTGGTACGGCCTTGCGTGTTCTCTCCTCCGGTAACGGAATGTCAGGTTATTTAATCAGCGCCAACTATTCTGGATCAGGTTCTGGCACTGCTCTCTATGGAGCCATCACCAATGCTTCGGCAACGGGAGACGCTCTGTTGATCTCGAACAATGGGACCGGATTGACCGCACGGTTTAATTCGATGACGGGAGATACGACTCCTGTTGTGATCGATAACAGTGGTAATCTCGGTGTCGGGGTTGTGGCTCCAGGCTATAAGTTAGATGTGAATGGTGTGGTTCGAGCCGACTCGGTCACGAATGCTTCGGATCGCCGTCTTAAGAAAGATATCAACTCTCTCGCCACTCAGGAGATGTTGGAAAAAGTTCTGGCATTACGAGGGGTTTCTTATCACTGGAGAAGCCCTGTTCGAGAGCAGAATCTGCAAGTGGGCTTTATCGCGCAAGAGATGGAGCAGATTTTCCCCGATCTGGTTTCCACGGACTCGCAGGGGATGAAGTCGGTCAACTACACTCATTTGATTGCGCCCGTCACCTCGGCGGTGCAGGCCTTGAATGCGAAAATAGAACAACAGGAGTCGGCTTTAGAATATTTGCGTAAAGAGAATCAGTTACTTAAGGCCTATATCTGCGAGAGGGATCCAAAGGCTGCGTTCTGCCCTTAAGCTGTTTGTTGGCTGCGGATCATGAGCTGGTTGCGAGCGCTCCTATTGTGTGCCATAAGCTTTGTCATAGTAGTTCTGTTTGCGTGTAGAATTGGAAGTATCGGGAAACAGGGTTTTTTCGATATTTTCATTGGGAATTTTTTTGGGCTCTGGAACTTTACAGCGATTGTAGCCTTCACACATCAGGTTCGAATTAAGAAGAAGACCCATCTTGTCTTTGAGATACGCTCCCAATAAAGTTTTATCATAGGAGTTGCTGATTTTCTCCAAAGTCAAATCAGTGTCGCCAATGGATCTTTGCAAGCGAGAAAAATCATCCAGCACATTGGAAGAGTTTAAAGCTGTCACTAAAACCTCGTTGGCTTTTTGCTGACTTTGTTCTTGTCTGGAAATAGTTGCGATCAATTTCTTTTGCGTGGAGCTGACAGATTGAGCTTGGCCGCGAATGTTTTTTTCTTCGGCTTTCGCGGCGTCTAATTTCTGATTAGCTGCTTTCAGTTTTTCCTCGAGAGGCGCATTTTTTCCGCGGCGCAAGCTGAAGGCGCTGCCGACTGCCTCTGTGTATTCGGCATCAACGGAGTCAAATTCCTTTTGTGCTGCTGCAGTGGCTTTTTCCGCCTCGGTCACTTTAGAGGTGAGCCCCACTAAGGAACGGCTGAGTTGTGAATTCTGCTCTTTCAATGACTGGAGGCTCTCTTCAATATTGGCGATGCTGGCCGGAGGAGCGACTTTAACAGCTTTGGGGCTGGATTGATTTTGCGCCCATGCCATAACCGGCAAAAGAAGAACTAAAAGATATTTCACACAGAGCTCCTATTTCGAAAACCTTCTTTCATCCTAAAATAGGTCGAGCGACTTTTGGCGGAAAAGTGAGCTCTCATTTAGAAAAATAGACTTAAGCCAAAGTCTAGGAAGACCTTAACCTGATATCTTCTAAAACAGGCTTCATTAAGCTCCCGCAAACTCAGACTTTTTATCAGAACATCGGGGCAAATGCGGGAGGGAGGGGCCGGGGCTTCGATAGCGAATTTACTGCAAAACTGCGGGAAAGAGGAAGGCACTTTCATTCTTGCGGTGCTTT
>JBCECD010000439.1:0-2582 GCA_039206745.1 Bdellovibrio sp.
ATCATTCCACGAAAGACTGGTGCCCTCAACTTTCAACTAAATTTGAAATTTCTCCCCTAAGTCAAATCCACATCTTTAGCTGTATGCTTGAAGCTGTCGTTAGAATCCGCTGTTTTACCTTCCTCATTAGGCTTAGGAAGCGACAAAAGCTCCTCTGGGGTAAAAGCCTCGTAAATGAAGAGGAACTCCCCATAAACAGGCATTTGAGCATCTTTAAGCATTTGATCCAACTTTTTAAAACGATCTGTGTAGGTCATACCGGCAAAAGCTTTAGAGACCACGCGGATTTCCACAACCTCATCGTTCTTCTTAAAAACGGAAGTTTTCTGAGCTGGCAAAGCTTTGAATATGTCTGTAATTATTTCAGTAAGCTCTCTTTTATCCATAGATAAAGCTCCTTATAAGCCAATATAGCCGAGTTCATATCCGGGTGACTCTCAACTACAATATACCTGCAATCCATAGACCATGCCGACAGCCCCACATTCACCTTCTCGGGGACCTTATCCAACTTGGCCTTTCTTAAAATAGAGGTAGTCCCATCCGCAAATTTACAGAGCACAATCTCTGCCAAATCGTGTCCTCTGCGCCCGTAAGAGGGATAGCTACCACCATTTCTGGTGATAGCTGCCTTCATGGAAAGCTCTAATGCAAAATGCATGTTCTCAAGGGCATTTTGAATCAGGTTTTCATCACCAGAATCAAGTGCCACCTCAGCCATTTTGTAATAGCTCTCGGCCCTAACTGTTAAAACGTCCCATGTGGGTAACTGCTGACTCATTCATCAATCTCTTACCAAAGTTAAGTTGTTCTGTCATTTTTTATCCAGGATTAACACTGACGAGATAAGCCCTGGCTTCCGGGTACTTCTTCACACAAACACACTTCCCCACCCGCAGCGATTTGATCGTATTTGGGTGAATACAGAACTCTTCTACCTCGCGCCGACTTCCGCCGCCGGATTCAATTTCAAAGAATCCGAACCGCTCCGTCTGCCGGGTCTGCTTCCAAACTGTCCGAGTCCCCGCCATGCCGGAGATGATTTCAGCGCTCTCCGGACGCTTCTGGAGGAACGAGTACAAAGTTGACGTGTTTCCCATGAGTCGACCTGCAAACTCGGGACTAATACGCTGTAAATCGCAAATCTCTTGATGCGCAACCACAACCGACATCCGACTACTGCGGGCGCGATCGAGGAAACCAATGAAATCCTCCTGAGCTAAATCTGCGAACTCGTCGATGATCACCGAATATGGCTTTCGTTGTTCTTTTGGAACCTCACCGTCAACTCTTGCAGAAACGGATTTTAAATCCTGCAAGATAAAACGACCTAATGCTTTGGCCGTTTCGCCATACCGGCGGGAATCCAAAAATAGAAAGATGATCTTCGATTGGGTATAGGCCTCAAATAGATTGATACCTGGAATCTCAGAAGTCACCAACTCCCCGAAATCCGAAAGAACGATACTTTCCAACTGCGTACGTAAACCCTGCAAAGAGTTGAAGTGCTCTTTTACATCCATGAACTCTTTCAAGTTCTGAGCGTAAAGTTTCAACTTCGTTTCAGTCATGGGGATCTTATTCCCCACCTCAATGATCTTTGCCGGATTACTTGCGCACTCCAAAATAGTGCCCAAATGAAAACGTTCCTGTTTATTATCACGAAGCCAGCAGAGCAAGATCATCAACTTCAAGATAAAGCTCGAAGACTGGTTTTTGTAATACTCTTCAGACCAATTCAGGCTATTGATGATCCGATCCCGAAGTTGCGTAGCCGTCCCATCCTCAATCAAATTGTAAGACAAGGACATTTGCTTTTCCGTAAGAGAAAAGATCATCAAGTCATCAATACGGTTAGCTTCAGCCACATGCTGGGAAAACTTCAGCAAAGTCTCCATATCTGATTTTAAATCAATAAAGAGCAAACCTTTTCCCTGCTGGATTCGCTGCTTGATAATATGGGAAAGTAAAACCGTCTTCCCATACCCCGAGGCCCCCACGACGTGAACATGGTGATTCAACTGCCCTTCGGTTAACTCTTCTTTTCGCCACATAGATCCAGATACCTTACCCAGAACAACACGATCCTGGTCCGCAGGTGAATTTCTCAAAAATAAGTTCTTAACTTGTTCCATCTTCTAAACCTCCCTACTCGCACAAAACTTCGTTCAACATGCTGAAACGAAACAGCGGCTGAAAAAGCTGAGTGTGGTCTTGAATCAGATTCCGAACAGTTTCCTTTTCGCAAACATAGTGAACTTCTTCAAAGAGACGTTCAGCATCCGGTGCTGCCGTCATCATATGAATATAGCGTTTCACCTTTTGCTGATATCGCTCTTTAGTTTTGCGTGCGATCTCAAGCTCGAAGGCAACCCTTTTACCTTCCGGAGTAATATAGATCGCGTCCGGACGAAACTCCGTCGGTAAATACTTTCGATACTCCTCAATTTCAGAAAGTTGCCTCTCAGAAACCCATTCTTTAACAACGCCAGAATTTTCAAGAGCAATCCGAATCTGCGCTACCCTTTGAGGTTCTCCCTCAATGACAGGGGCAGTCAGGGAATCTGTTAGAATGGTTTTAC
>JBCECD010000440.1:0-2552 GCA_039206745.1 Bdellovibrio sp.
CAGGATGAAAGGTCTTAATAAACTGAGCATCATCACTCATAACGTCGAGTCTTTAAATGCCACTGTGGCGGCTAGTATCGCGTTGTTTGCTTATTCTCTTCAGTATAAGAGGGAGTAGTGTTTCGCTTATAGCAAAACAAGTAAGAAATAAAGCATCTGGTTGCAGTGATAGACTTAGTATTCCAGAAGCGATTCGATTTTGTAGAGATAATGGACTCATCAATTGAGCTTGCAGCAAAAAGGGAGATTCTAAAAAGACTGCATCTACAAAGTCAGTCGGATAACAGTGTGACCGACTTTTGCATAGAAAGGTTCAGAGATTCTAAACCTTTCTATGCTGGGTGCAGCCACTCGAAGAAGATTTCTGCGTAATCATACTCATAATTGAAAAACAGGCCTCCAAGATATTCTGGAAGCCTATTTCACATTAACTCATCAAAAATAATAAATGTGCTGCTAAAAGAAATATTAGCCGTTCACTACAAATGAATCAGATGTCGAAGAAATATCAAGCGCTACAGCCTTTGCTGGAGCTATAAATTCTTTTACAAGGGTGACTTCTATATTAAACCTACTCTTCTCTTGCTCCAGAATTTGATTAATTACCATGATTCGAAAAGCTTTTTCTTGGTCTAAACTCAATCCCGTAAACTCAGCACCCTTATTTTCCCAAGAACGCAAAGTTGATGCTGGAATATGAATCTTCGCAAATACATCATCAAAAGACATTTTCAAATACGTTCGTAAGAATTTCATCTGATGACCGGTAAGACGCTGTCTGCTAGTCAACAGAGCCTTCGCTGTATGAGTTTTCAATTCATCCATATTGATGTTTGGATAATCATCACCATCAACTGATTTAATAGCAACGTTTTTAAGAAGGACATCAAATCCGAATCCTTTAAAGGTATAAGACTCTAATGTCTTCATATTTAATCCTCCTTCTTATTTTTATCTATTACGGTAATGATCACAGTATCTGGGTCATTGAAAGCAACGATAATTCTAATATCCTTGTCTCCGTTGTCGTTCAAACCGCGAAGTGCATACTTCCAGCCTTTTCCATCCTTAGTAGGGCTGTCTTTATCATCTTCTCTTTGAGCCCGATAAAGCATCTCTTCAATATCACTTATTTGCACATCACGCTTTTCCATTTGTTGTTCAGCGTGAAACGAGGGAACCAAATTACCTGACTCAGATGCCTTAATTACATCTTGTATCACATTTGCCCTTTTAGCTGTCGACACAACACTCCACTTACTTTATCAAATTGCTCAAAATTAAGCAATGTTAAATTAATTTTTATGTAATTACATATACTTAAATGTCTAAATTACTTATTTTTACGTATGAATCTCATTTTAAAGCACTTCTTAAGGGCAGGCCTCAAGATGGCAATTTCCATATAAACATAATATAGTATTGCACAGTAATTTACAATTAACAGAATCACACTCGTCAACTCTAAAGCACTCTGCCCACAACATCCTCTGGAATTTTAAGAGTATTGGAAATTGATTTCGCATCGTTATATTCAAACTCAATCTCGCGGACTCAGCACCCTTATTTTTCCACGCAATCTCATCATCTGAACTAAATCAATATCTTCTGAATACCGGGTGGGCTTATCGAAGAATATCTTTTGAAGCGCCGTACCCCCGCGAAAGGCCAGTGCCTCTTTAATCTTCGGCTCGCTATATAGCTCACAGAGTGCTCGCCCAATAATTAAATCCTGTTCAACATGACTTGGCTGTGGCCATGGGGCGTGAGTCTTCCAGGCTTGAATATACTTTTGACTTATCATACTTCGTCAGGCTCCACGGCGACATCGCAAATAATCATCCACTTATCATTAATCTCTAATTCGGGCCCATTTCTTTTCCCGGAGAGACGCTTATACGAGCATCTTTGAAACTTTAACCATCTATGAAGCGTTGCCAGACGAATATCCTCCACAAATTTCTCGAGCAAGTACCCAACCCTTTGTATCAAGGGAGCATCTCGATAAATTTCAGCAACCTTTACTAAGTCACCCGTTTCAATTTTCTTCCCCATTTCAACGAACACCGTCGCGATGTGAGAGAAACCTCCTGATTTATTTTGAAACCGAACTAAGTCAATCGCGGTCGCTCCCGCAGTTGATATTGGAACTGGCCCCTGTGGCGTCTTCACTTCGGTCGTCGGAATTTTCTTAGTGTACTTATTTACGACAAATCGAATTCGAGACTTACCCACTCGAAGCAATTTAAGAGGCTTGGCTGTAACCACTTGAAGCTCCATCACGGACTGATGTGTAGCTCCGTGGAAAGCTGCTGCCGACAGCAGTCCCACATAATAAGGTTGTTCCAAAAACTTCATTAGGGCATCAATATACCAAATTGGAGGAGGCCCACCTGCTGACCTATACTCAGGGGCTACAATCACGTAGAACCCCGAAAATGGTTTTATAAGAGCCTGTTTTTTTATCAACCTGAGGGCACTGTTTAAAAATGCATTCTCAGTGATACCAAGGACTTTCAAAGCCTGATCCTTAGTAAAAGTCAGTCCTCCCT
>JBCECD010000441.1:0-2530 GCA_039206745.1 Bdellovibrio sp.
TGCTTCAAAGTCACCCCTAACGACAAAGACAAGTTCGAGATAAAGGGAAATGGATGTCCCGGGTCCACTGACAAGGGCGTGAGAACAGGAAAAACATTTCTATTATAATATTTTTTTACAAAGTCTCTCTCCTTCTCGGAGAGCCCTTTCCAAGATGAAAGAATCACGCCTTCTTTTTCCAAAGCCGGCTTGAGAATTTTATTATAACAATGTGCCTGATCGCGCAGCATGGGATTGACGACTTGGCGGATCTCCTGCAACTGCAAAAGCGGCGTTTTACCATCCGCTGATTTGGGCGAAATACCATAGGCCACATGCCGCTTCAAACCACCAACCCGCTTCATAAAAAACTCATCCAGGTTGGAACAGGAAATGCTTAAAAACTTCACACGCTCGAGCAGAGGGTTTCGCGCATCCTCCGCTTCGGCCAAAACACGGCGATTGAAATTCAACCAGCCGATCTCTCGGCTGCTGAAGAGACTTTCAGAGGACAGAGGATGCTCCACAACCCGCAGCTTTCTTGTGGTCTTTTTCTTGGAGGTCCTTTTGTTCGCCGTTGATTTTGTACTCACCCTCTATTATCTCCTGATTCTCACTCTGGTCATTTCACAATAAGGATGACTAATTAGCAATCTCTTCCGCTTTCATGCAGGCTCCCAGGCTCGTCTGTCGTATTAATACAAAAAAATAAAGGAAACTTGGCTTGACCAAAACCGTCTCACAGTGAGATGTCGCGAGAAAAGATCGATGTGGACCTACAGAGAACATCTTTCCAGACCGAAAAGCCATTCATGACTAGTCTTGCACGCTATCATGGTCGTTCTCCTCGATACATCCTCGACACCGAAGATGAAAGTCTCGTGCGTGTAGCCGGCCCCAAACAAACCCCCTGGGAAGAAGGCACTGAAATTCGTAATATTTCTCTGACCGGTTTAGCTTTTACAGCCCCTGATGACCTCTGCCCTCTACTCGGTGAGGTCGTTAAAATCCAATTCACACCTCCCGGATCTCATCAAATGGCCTGCTATGCTATCGTCACTCGCTTGGACAGTCTGTCCGCGGCCACAACTTTGGTCGGGGTTCATTTTTACAAGCTGGAGATGTCCCAAAGAATCGTCCTGGCGCAAGGTCTAGCCCGGAAATTCAAAGAGAATCAAGATCGCAATCACATTGATCAGTTGTTGAACCGCTCACCGCAGCGCCTGACTCTGTCAAACTTTCCTCAACTGGTGATGCTGGGACTCTTGGCGGGCTTATGGTGCCTTGCCATCAGCACCCTGTTCCGCCACGGATATGTCGGCCTCTATAAGGGACTGTTACAGTTCCTGGCTATTTTTCAATAAGGAATTCCACACGTCGATTCTCACGGCGACCTTGGAAATTTCCATTGTCGGCAATAGGTTCACTTTCCCCTTTACCAACGGCCTTGATTTTCGCTCCATCCAGTTTGTGCACGCGCACGAGATGCTCTTTCACACTGTCAGCGCGGCGCTGACTGAGAATCTGGTTGTACGTCTCATCACCCAAAGAGTCAGTATGACCTTCGATTGTCAGAGCTGAAAAACCATTCGCCGTCAGCTCCTGAGCCAGGTCCTGCAAAGGCGCATACGCCTCGCGCTTGATCTCGGCAGAGTTGAACTCAAACAAAATCTCTCCGCGAATGCGATAAGCACTGGATGCTTTCGCGACCGGAACTTCTGGCGTTGGTGCCGGTTCTATTTTTTCCACAGGTTTCTCTTTGCTGGATTTCCAGAGAGGCCCCCAGACATAATTCAAACCTGCATAAACGCGCCACTCGGGACTGGCCACAGATCTTTGAATCTGACTGCCTAAACCCGCATGCAAAGCCAGAGATGGAGAGTAATCATGCTTCATCCCCACCAAGCCTTCCAAAGTGGATTGACTGCGATCCCGGTCATAACTCAGCTTTTCCACAGGTTCGCTTCCAAAAATCTCCGCAATAATTTTTGTATCCCAGGATTGCACAAGATAGTTGGCCGCTACAGAGTAAATCCATTGATTACCGAAGGGCTCATAGGGGAAGTTGCTCAAAGTGCGACCACTGTCTCTCTGACGATAACCGACATTCAAAGCCACCGCATACTTCTGCCACAGAGTCGTATCCATCACCAATTCATAGTTCAAAACAGGACCGGCATCTTCACCCATAAAAGGATTGTCCTTGATCAAACTGTGATTGATCGAGAATACAGCGGCGACACCACCCTCATTATCACCCCAAAAGCGATACTTCGTATTCATGCGAATTTCCGTCAGACCACGGCTGTCATAGCGAACCACTTGAGACGTGTCATCCAGCTCCTGCGACAACACGGAGGGAAGACTCACGCCGATGTCCCAATTCTTCGCAAGACCCAGGCCAAAGTTCAGATCCATTCCGAGAATGCGATCGCCGGGTTTACGTCCCGCTGCCTGACCCGCAATGTTTTTCGAATACGCCAAGGTGTTTCCGGCGTAATTTAAGAACAAACCGACATTCATCAATCCTTCTTCGAGAGTTTCTGACGAA
>JBCECD010000442.1:0-2499 GCA_039206745.1 Bdellovibrio sp.
GGCCATTGTTTCTATCCATCTCCTACGGTATAGGGGTTTCTATTGTTGTAGCAAATCTGATTCGCAACTATTTTATCACTCAGAAGTGGCTTTCTAACTCAAATTTGGCAAAGTTGTTGGGGCAGGATGTTCGGTTATGTCCTAATATCGCTGCTCCATTGAGCTTTGGTTTTTTTCAACCACAAATATATTTTCCGCAAAATGCAATTCAGGTTTGGACAGATAGAGAGATTCAGATGGGGCTGAGTCACGAACAAAATCATATCCTAAGACGAGACCCGCTTTGGAAATTGCTCTCTCTATTCGTGCGATCACTTCTGTTTTTTGCACCTTGGATGTACGCGGTCCATCGAAAACTGGAGCTTGAGATGGAAGTTCACTGTGATGAAATGACCTGTCTGGTAACTCAGGCTAGCGCGGAAGAATATGGCACCCTGTTATTGGCCTTGGTGTGTAATACAGAAGGCAAAAACTTATTATTAACAAACATAACGGATTCAACCATAAGAAGGAGAATTATATCTATGAAATCAAGGAAGATTCAGAGACCTATTTTTACTGCCGTTCTAAGCTTAGCCATCCTAATTGGCGGTGTTTCATCCTTAGCGGTGGCGAGTGGGGTTGTGGAAAAGAAAAGTATTTTTAAAATTTCTTCAACTGTTTTCATTAACGGAAAGGAAGTTTCGACACAACGATTAATTGTTCTGGCAAATGAAAAGGCTGAGATCTCGCAGAGAAGCGACACTGGCGATTCAGAACTAAAAATGGAGTTGATTGCAAATGATGTCAATATGCCTAATTTGAAAAATGGCATTGGGCTGAGTTTTGATATTCATTATCGCATGGGTGAGATCAAAGGTCATGTGGCACCTCAGTTGGTCCTAGCTCCTAACAAAGATGGAGTTATCGAAGTTGGTGACGATAATGGTCAAGTATTTGAGATGCGGATAAAGGCAGAGCGCGAATAAAACACTTGGTCCTGTTGGAAGAGCTCCATCTTTAAAATGGCTCCAGAGACAAAATACAGTTTTTCTCTGAAGCTATTGAGAATGGCGAGCTTCATCTCCGTCCAAATTACAAAGGTCGAACAAAAGAACTCAATAAGAAGGCTGTTCAAGGCGTATAAATGCTTTATAGCCCTTTAACTGTTGAACGTATTGACCGGCTCTTCGAGCTCGCTCTGGTTTAACCACTCACAAGAAAAGCGATAGGTAGACGACAAATTTTAGGAGCAAGTGTGCCTCCGACCGTTGTTCACGGCATCGGAAAAATAAATTCTATTTTTTAAAATTTGAAATCCAAAAATCACTGAATTAACGCGGCTTATCCGCGAAGTTGGGTTGTAAGTGCAATATAAGTCATTTAACAGGCTTTCTTCTAAAAAGCCTGTTGTTAAAATCAAGATTTTTATGTGCCCTTTAGGATTATGGTGTTTTCCGGGTGTAGATCTTTGTAGATTTGATCTATGACTCTGCGCTTTAGTGGATCGTTGATTGAGATTTCTTTGTAAAGACTTTCGATTTGACGAGCTATTTTCTTTTTTGTCGAGCCTTTGAAGTGATGGTAGGCGTTTTTTAAGATGAGTATTGAAGTGGCGCCTAGCAGCTCATTTTGGTCTTTTATTTTCTCTGTTGTCGGGAGTAATTCTGAACACATTTTTTCAGTGATAGAGCCTTTACAGAAATCTGTGTACTCTTGCCATTTTCCCACGGCTAGCTTGGCAATTTCGGATTTGTTTAATAGCGCTCCTGATGCCAGTTGTTGGTTGATCAGGGAGTTATAAATGATCTTGTAGTTGACGGTCTTTTTGAATCCGGGTAGTTCCGGTCCTCCCATAAGGCGTTGTAGGCAAGATCCTGCTATATATTTTGTCAGCAGATCGTCGCTGCTTTTATAGGTCTCAATTAAACACTGCAAAGGGCGCTTCATCTTTTCCTGCAGGTCTTCCGGCGTTTTACTTGTTTTGGTCAACGCCAAGATCTGATCCTGATATTGAAATAGCTCTGCAGGGTCATCCACCATGCATGAAGTGTGAGTGTAGGCTACGTTGGAGCAGGCAAGAACTGCGGCTAGGGCGAGTAGTTGGATTAGCTTCATTCCCTTATGTTTGAGTGGGGAACTTTCATTGGCAAGGACTCACTAACACCAACCAGTCTTTTGATTGGTTCGTGTTGGCTTTGAAACTAGGAGCTATTGGTCCGCGTTTTTTGACTTATCGCTCTTCATGCTTTTTTTCTTTGTAGAATGCTTCTTTTTGTTTTTTTATCTTCTACCTGAACTGGCTTCCCGTGTTCGTTACCTAACAAAGTCATTTCGTCGACAGGTTTACCTAGAGTCTCTGGCTCTTGCGCTTGTGCACTAAGGTTGAAAGTAATAGCTATCAAAAGAGTAAATATAAATTTCATAATCCCTCACTTGTTTAAATAGCATAGCAGATTGAATAGTGGACTGCACCCTTCGAATTGGAGCCTGAGATCCAGAAATTAGTATAGGCCCTCT
>JBCECD010000443.1:0-2497 GCA_039206745.1 Bdellovibrio sp.
ATTCTCGATATCGACGAGAACAAAGTCATTCCCAACCCGGCACTCAGTTTGGCTCAAGGAGCACTCAGCCCTTTCTGGATGCCGAGCGCAGCTCACGAGAAGAAACAACTTCTCAGCTATTGCAAAAAACATAAAATTGATGTGCACACACCTTGGCAAGAGCTGCCTAAAGAACACCGCGAAGTGATTTGGAATGGCAACAAAGAGTTCTTTGGTGTTCGCGGGCTCTTTGAGTATCTCGATCAGATCAAATACAAAATGCATGTGCGAGTTTTCATCTCCCGCTTCCGCAGCCCCTTTAGCTGCCCGACTTGCCATGGCAGTCGGCTTCGTCCCGAGGCTCAGCATGTGCTGGTGGGCAACTCCAATATCTCGGATTTATCTTCTGTCACCATTGAAAAGCTTTATCAGTTTTTTCAGAAGCTCGAGGTCACTCCTCATCAGCAAGAAATTGCGGCTGAGATTTTAAAGCAAATTCGCTCTCGCCTCGAGTTTTTACTGAGAGTGGGAGTTCACTATCTTTCCTTGGCTCGCGAAACCCGCACTTTATCGGGCGGAGAATATCAAAGATTGATTCTGGCCAATCAGTTAGGAATGGGACTTTCACAGGCCCTGTATGTATTGGATGAGCCCACTGTGGGTCTTCACCCTCGCGATAATGATCGTTTGATTTCCATTCTGAAAGATCTCAAAGAACTCGGCAACACCTTGGTTATCGTTGAACATGATCATGATGTTATTAAAGCCAGTGAACATGTGATTGAAATGGGACCTGGCTCGGGATATCTCGGTGGAGAAGTCGTCTACTCAGGCAGCACGTCTGAATTTTATAACTTTGAAAAGTCCAATACTGTTTCTTATCTGAAGCCAGCCAAAGGCGGCTTTGCGCCTGTACCTCTTCGCTCTGTTGATACTGAAAATCATCGCGTGAAAATCGAGCTTCAAGGAGCTAAAGGACATAATCTTAAAAATCTGAATGTCACTTTTCCTTTGCACCGTCTGGTGACAGTGACCGGAGTGAGTGGTTCGGGGAAATCGACTTTGGTGACTAAAACTCTCTACCCGGCTTTGGCCCGCGCTCTGGAAATTGATTTTCTTCCTGCGCAGGAATACTCAGGACTGGAAGGCGTCGAACACATTAAGAATGTTCTGCTCATTGATCAATCGCCCATCGGAAAATCAGCACGCAGTTCACCGGTGACTTACCTGAAAGCCTTTGATGCGATTCGCACGATCATGGCAACAACTCAAGAGTCTCAGGCTCGCGGTTATACTCCTGGCACCTTCAGCTTGAATGTGGATGGAGGACGTTGTCCTGCCTGTAAAGGCACTGGCTATGAAGAAATCGATATGATGTTCATGGATAATGTAGTGATCCCTTGTGACGTCTGCGATGGAAAAAAATACCGCCCTGAGATTCTCGAAATTCAGCATAAGAATAAAAACATTCACGAAATTCTCTCCATGACAGTATCGGAAGCTATGAACTTTTTCGTCGCTCATCCGAATATCCGCAAACCTCTGAGTGTTTTAAAAGAGGTGGGATTGGATTATTTACAACTTGGTCAACCTGCCAATTCCCTCAGCGGTGGGGAATCTCAACGTTTAAAGATTGCTAAAGAGCTCTCCCAGGTGCAGCAAAAAGCCACTTTGTATATTTTGGATGAACCGACCACAGGTTTACACTTCCGTGAAGTCGATTTGCTGATGAAAGTGCTCCATAAGCTGATTGAAACTGGCGGCAGCGTTGTCGTGGTTGAACACAATCAAGACGTCATTCGCGGATCTGATTATATCATTGACCTCGGCCCCGAAGCGGGGGAAAAGGGGGGGCAAATCGTTGCACAAGGCTCTCCTGATGAAATCATGAAAACCAAGAAGAGTCTGACAGGGCAATACTTAAAACGTTATATCGAGAGCCATACCGGCTCTGCCCCGTAGGTCCTGAGGAGCCGAAGAAAAGATGTTAGTTGAGATAAAAAAACTTACGGCAGAATTAAAGCCCTACAGAAAAACAATCTTCATTATTGCTATCACAGGCATCGCCTACGCCGTCGCCTCCGCTCGGATCGCTCTCTTAACCAAGTCGCTTTTCGATGCTCTTTCCGCCGCCAATCACCAAGAGATTTTACGATTGGTTCCCTATGCTGTCGGATTGGCTTTGGTCACAGCAGTCGGTCGTTATTATCACATCTATCTCATGAACTATATTGCTGAGTGCGTGGTGCAAAACATCCGGCAGAAGCTGCAACAGAAGTTCATGCGTTTGAATCTCTCTTTTCATAATAATTATGCCGCAGGTTCAGGTGGATTGATCAGTCGTATCCTGAATGACATTCGAGTTATTCAAGATGGTCTGCGCGTTGTCGCGGATATTTTTTTACACCCTCTGCTCTTTATCTTTTTGATTGGAAATCTGTTCTATATAGATTGGAAATTGACCCTCGCTACCATGGTGATGGTTCCTATTGTGGGGAGCATTCTTAAATCCATCTCG
>JBCECD010000444.1:0-2489 GCA_039206745.1 Bdellovibrio sp.
TTCTCGTACTGACAGAAAGAGCGAACCAGATCATTCGACAGATAGTTGTCTGTGAACTGAAGAATGTGCTCGAAACTGACGCCCTCTTTCAGGAGGTTCTGGCATTGCTCGAGAATTTGTTTTGTTGCTGGTTTGTTAGCTGCCTCTTTTTGAAGAGCTCCGAGTAAAGGGTAAAGTGATACTTCAACCCCTTGAAAGACTGAGCTGGAGTTGGTGAGGATTTCGGGGCAGTTGTAAACGCAGCAGTGAACACCTTTTTTGAAGTACTCTTCCGAGATTTTCTCGAGAGCCATTTTCGCCCAGCCTTGAAAGTAGCAAGTGTAAGTCTGCCACTTGTAGTCACCACGAATCAGAACTTCAGTTCCATGATAGCCATAGGCTGTATAAGAGACATGGGAACCCTGGGCTTCGAGCTTTTGGCGCAGAGGCGTTGAAAGCTCCAACAAATGACGGAAGGTTTCCGCGGTCACTTCGTTGAAGTTACGCAGACAGAATTGACCGATCTGAGATTCCAGAAGAGCTTGAGTCGGGATGTGACGATCGCCAGTTCCTTTGAAAGCGCGATTGAGTAAAGGCATGATAATTTTGGTGCGCGGTACACCGCCGGCCATCAAATGCGCAAATAGAACGTTGGCGCCCGCAGGAATATGTTGTTCCAGCTCTTTTAAAAACAACTCGGTGTTTTTCTTAAAGCGAGCCACGCCTTTTTTTTGTGACTCATCAATAGAAGCCCAGTTCAAAGAGGCTTTATCCCAATCTCCCAACTTGATGTCCTTCATCTGATCACAGGGAGTCACGCCTTGAGAGTCCGGTTCCATATCAAAGCCCGCCTCGAGCGGGATGTTGATCACGGGCTGTGGAACGACAGAGAGTTCCTCAGTCAGCAAGGGACGCAATTGTCCATCTTTCTCGCGACGCCCCACAGTGGCGCGAATGATTTTCAAACCGTGGCGTTCCGCTTCTTCCACTAATCCATTGGCATAACCGCGAGAGAAAAGCTCTCCAAAAAGAACTAAAACATCGCCTTTTTTGTAGGAACTCAAAGCCGGCTTTTGGCGAAGAGGGAAAAACTGCGTCATAATAACCTCACTCTTTTAAAACAGGAGCCCATAGTGTGCCGAGAGGGGAATTGGGTCAAGAGTTTTGACTTCCCTTTGCTACGCCCGCTAACATGGGAGTTTGCGGAAAGGAGTGAGTGATGCGTGTCGTGAGTATGGTGCCTTCTTGGACAGAGACTCTCTTGCGTGCTGGCGTCAATGTCGTCGGGCGAACTCGCTATTGCATTCATCCTCCGCAAAAGATCACCAATATTCCTGTGGTCGGAGGTACTAAAGATGTCTCCTGGGATTTGGTGGTGGATTTAAAACCAGATCTTGTTCTTTTGGATCAGGAGGAAAATCCATTGGAAATGGCGGAGGCGTGCCCGCTTCCCACTCTGGCTACGCACGTGTCCTCTTTAGAACAACTGCATCGTGAATTGGCGCGGTTGGGAGATTTTTTTCACAACCCTGCATTGTTGGAGATGGCTGTGCAGTGTTTGGATGTTCTGGAGGCTCCGGCTCCGCTTTGGGATGCTCGTAAAATTCCGGGTTTTATGGAGTGGGTGCGTCCCTCTTCTGTCCAGGGATCAAGTCAAGATGTTGTCTACATGATTTGGAAAAAACCTTGGATGGCGGCATCGCGGGAAACATACATCGGCTCAGTTCTCGAAAAACTGGGAGCCACTGTCAAAACTTTTCCGGAAGGAGAGAAGTACCCTGTTCTCGATGACACCTTAGAAGATATCAAAGGTGCTTTCGTATTGTTTTCCTCTGAACCCTATCCTTTTCATAAAAAAGTCACCGACCTGCGCGCGCTCGATATTGAGGGCGCGGTGGTCAACGGAGAGTGTTATTCATGGTTCGGCGTTCGCAGTCTGGAATTTCTGCGAACGGCTTTATCATTGGATTAAGTACATGCCAGGGAATGCAGCGCCTGGTTTTTGGAAGAGTCCTTCCAGATTGTTGGTCATACCTTGAGCCTGCTCTTTGATATCGTAGCCTTCGGGAGTTTTCAAATGACCCTTGAGCATCAGTATAAAGCGCTGGAAGTCATTGTCAGAGCGTAAAACAGTGAAGAACTTTCTGTTCTTCGGATTGAAGCCGTCAAAGTTGTTCGCATTGTTCACATCCTGAGACAGGGTGTAGTAGTTCTCAGTGAACTGAAGTGGTTTGGTTTGCACGGTGCCTTCGCAAATAAAAAAGCTCTTCGTGAGGGCATCTGTCAGCTCCTCCTCGTTGAGGCGAGGGTTTAATGTGTGCAGATAATCCGCGCGTGGGAGCAGAAGTTTTTCATCTTTGACAAAGAGAAGAGGGTTCAACTTCAAGTTGACGCATTTTTCATACTTATTTGCTGTCACGACAAAGCTGCGCTTTTGCACGGACAGGTAAGTTGATTCGCTGACGGTCACACCATTGCTGCGACTTTCTGATTCGGATTTAGACCAGGAC
>JBCECD010000445.1:0-2474 GCA_039206745.1 Bdellovibrio sp.
ACTATAATTCCTCCTTAAAAACAAAAGTGCATAAAACCGCAGAGAATTAAATCAAGGCGACTTTAGAGACACAATCGTATAAATTTAAGAAGGAGACATATTGGCTTGCAGATTATAGGGGTATTGAAAATCGGACTTTGTTGTCCATGGTGGACGCATATAAAAACCAAGGCAGGGGCATGCCCCAGATCTAGTTGAAAATTAAAGGTTGAGTGGCTCAACCAAGCTGTGATTTCAATAAGTTACCCACAAATTGAATTTACAGAAAACTAGGAGAAGCCACCCATGGCAAAGCTACTGAATGTCGCCGGCAAAAGCAATCGCAAGCCACTCAAACACGCCCGCAAAGAAGAAATTATCGAAGATAAGTTCGAAAGCATGCAGGGCCCAATCGACACGCAGCATTTATTAATTTCAACGTTGCTGCCGCCAGCGGTGAAAATGTTCATCCAAGAACTCGAGAAAGAAGTTGATCAACTTTGTGGTAGTCGATATCGCCACAGCGACGATCAAAACCACCGCTGGGGTTCCCAGAAGGGTTCCATCGTGCTCGGCAATCAGCAGGTGGCCATTGAGAGACCTCGTGTTCGAAGCACAGTCACGGGCAAAGAAGTGCGTTTACAGACCTACGAGGATTTTCAAAATCCAAAACTTTTTGAACAGCAAGTTTTTGCTGAGGGATTGAAGAGGGTCAGTCAGCGTGATTATGAAAAAGGACTTTCAACTATTGCCAACAGCTTTGGCTTCAAGAAAAGTTCTGTGTCGCGAAAGTGGATCAATGCCACGGCGAAGAAACTCGAAGAACTACAGAGCAGATCACTTTCGGAACTCGACATCAGAGCGGTGTTCGTTGACGGCAAATGACCTGGATCCCAAGTTCATCGCAAGCTCTCTGAAATTGACTGAAGTTAACACGCTTGCCTCCGCCGGCCCATCCAGCACGGTCGGTATAAATCGCCTTAGGAAGCCCCTTGGTATCGATTATGTGCTTTAAAACCTTCAGGCAACCCTGAGTAGTCTCTCCTTCAAAGAATTCAGCGTAGGGGATATTAGAAGTTGCATCATCTATGGCCGCGATCAGACACCATTCATCTTTGCCGTTGAACTTGTGATGACAACCATCCATTTGAAGTAAAAGACCTTCTTGAGGTAATCGATGGCGATAGTCTCTTTTAGCACGTCGTCTGATTCTGGGATTCTTAACGAGCTTCATTTCTTTGCACCAACGCCAAAGAGTCTTATACGGAATTTCAATTTTATGAGTTGATTCTAAGATTTCGTGGAAATGTTTGATGTTGAAATCGAAATACTCAGTACAAAGTAAATTGAGAATATACGCTTTGAACTCATCTGGATGTTTTACTTTAGGAGTTTTGCCGTAATTGCCATGTTTAACTCCGAAAACGCCATCCTTACGGACTTTGTTGGCAATCCTAGTAATGGTCCTGGGGCTACATTGAAGTAGGTCGGCTGAATCCGAACGATTCATATGAAAATCATGATGAAATCCTCCTTAAGTCACAGATGAGAGCGGTGAAAATCAAATCACATCGTGTTTAATGACACAATCACTGAGAATTAAGAAGGAGACAGAATTAATGAGAATCTACATTCGCTGAAAGAGAGGGAATTGTTTCTGATAAGTTATATTATGTTACATATAGTATATTATTTGAATTATTTTAGATACTTACAGACATCCATGAATCTACCTTTAAAACCCCCTAGCCTCATCTTAATTCCACGAACCTCGACCTTATAGTCGAATAATCTGATTCATCCGAGCCACATAAGCCTCCCATTTTAAAGTGCTTTGAATAGCTTTTCTCAGCTCATCAGAAGCTGTTGATTCCCCATGGACTAGAAAGACTCTTTGAGGGGGTTTTTCAGCGCTTTGAAGCCATCTTAAAAGTTCACTGCGGTCTGCATGGGCTGAGAAAGAATCTGAAGTGACGATCTTGCATTGAATATCTACGTAAAGGCCGTGAACTTTGATTTCCTTTGCCCCGTTGGCCAGACTCCAACCACGTGTTCCAGGGCTTTGAAAGCCTGCCAAAAGTAAGATATTGCGAGGATCTGGGGCGAATTCTTTAAGATGATGTAAAACTCGACCACCAGTGAGCATGCCGCTGGCTGCGATGATAATCATGGGTCCTCGACTCTTGTTTAAGTTTTTAGAGTCATCCGCTGTTTTCACTGTATGAACTTCGGAAAGCACCTCCGCAAAAGAGCCCGGTGGCAAACGATGAAACTCATGATGAGTCTCATAAAGGCTGGATACATCCTGGCCCATAGGGGAGTTCAGGAAGACGGGGATTTGAGAGGGCACCTCCCCGTCTCTTTTGAGCTGGACTATTTCGTAAATTAAATTCTGCGCCCGCCCGACCGCAAAGCTGGGAATCAAAAGAACACCTTTTGATTTTGCAATTTCTAAAATACATTCCTTTAAAATCTCTTTTGATAAAATAGCGGAG
>JBCECD010000446.1:0-2462 GCA_039206745.1 Bdellovibrio sp.
CTCATAGACAGTCTCGCGATCTGCGGCTTCGATACCATCGAGAGCCAAGTGATCTTTAAAAGTGTCTCCTAAAATCACTTCGGTCAGAGCGATGCCACAGGTGTCTAAGGGCCGAGAGGCGAAAGGTCCGTTCATAACGAAACCTGTAGACCAATTGGCCGCGACAGGGTTTGTCTCTGTGGTGGTGAAGCCATAGCGGAAAAAGACAGAATAATCTTTGGCGAAGGTTTGGTTGATTAGGAAATAAGTTCCGTGTGACTTGTTGTATTCATTGCGTAGAAGGTGTTCGAACTTGCGGTCGTACATCCAGCTGCCGATGGTGTATTTGCCGCGATTGTCCTCGTCGCCAGGTTGATAGGTGAACTCGGCGATGAATAAAGTGCCATCATCTCCGAAGCTGCGGATATGCGTGGTTTGAGAGTGCTGAGGGTCTCCGGCTTGAGCATTGAAAGCGCCAGCTTGAAGAGAAAACAGATTTCCTATATCGGCGCGGGCACGCAATGCTGTGGATGTTACGGGAAAGATCGAAGGGCCATTCAGACCTGTTTGCGCAAGTTCATTTCCGATCCCGAAGGAGGAGTTGAAGAAAAGGCCTGAGGCCTCCGTGACATAAAAATCGCTATTGAGATCATGCAGACCACCCAGCAGGGAAAGCCAGCCAAAAAGATTTTGTTCATACCACAATTCGTACAAAATGAATTTGTCTTCGCTGGTTTCGATGTTGCTTAAACCTTGCAGGTCTCCAGCATTGTTGGAGGGGGAGTTGTTTTCAGAAGAACCGCGATCACCCAGGCCATAAATGAACAAGGTGCTCCCCGGAAGTCCCACGAGTTTTTCTCCATCGAGGGACAGCTTTAAGTCAAAATTCTCAATGTAAACGTCTTTTTTGCGAACGCCACCAGCGACAACTCGGTTCCATTCTCCTTTATAGACAATATCGAAGGTCACGCCTTTTTCCGCGAGGGCCAGGCGAGAGCCTTCACAGACTGAAAAGAAATGATCTGAGTCCTCGCAGGGGCCGGCGTCCTCGGCCCAGGAGGTAGATGTGAAGAGAACAACAGCGAATGCGGCTAAAAGGTGCTTTTTAAAGTTCATATCCAATTTTTCTGTGGGTTAAGGGTCTGAGTTTGAACTCTTTGGAGATATGCCAGGTGAGAAGATCTGTAAAGGCTAAAACCTTGGAGCGGCCCGAGAGAAAGTTAATTGAAAATGAATCTTTCCATTTTGACCCCATGGGATATTGGAGAGGAAAACATAAAATAGATTTTTTATAGGGTGAGGCCCCCGATTTTATCCGAAAATGGTTGATATACAATCCATTTTCAGCGAATATGGATTATAATGAATCCATATTCGGGAGATAGGCTATGTTTAAAAGGGCGATAAAAGCGGAGTTAGATCGAGCCTTAAAGCGGGGAAAAAGTGTCTTGATCTTAGGTCCTCGTCAGGTGGGTAAGACGACTTTGTTGGAAGAAGAAAAATATGACATTTCTATTTCTTTGCTCATTGAAAAAAATCGTCTTAAATACGAACGTGACCCCGATCTTTTAATAAAAGAAATTGAGGCCCATCCCAAGGCTGGTAAAGGGTTGTGTGTTTTTGTCGATGAAGTTCAGCTTGTCCCAAAGCTTTTGAATGCATCTCAATATATTATTGATAAAAAACGGGCTCAGATGATTTTTACCGGCTCAAGTGCCAGGAAGTTGCGAAAGACGGCAGACCTAAATCTTTTACCAGGCAGGCTGGTTTTATTAAAAATGGATGGACTATCAAGGATTGAGCACAAGCATGAGAATATAGAGGATTTGTTAATATATGGAGAGCTGCCCGGAATTATGACAGTTAAGCTTAAGAAAGATCGAGAGCTTGATTTAGAAAGTTATGTTCTCACTTATTTGGAGGAGGAGATTCGTAAGGAGGCTGCGACAAAAAATTTGCCGGCCTTTTATCGATTCTTAGAGTTGGCGGCTCTTGAATCGGGGCGTATCGTTTCTTTCCGAAAAATTGCAGCAGAGGTTGGGATTGGTCATACGACTATTAGTGCCTATTATGAAGTTCTGGAAGATTCTTTCATTGTTTCAAGAATTGATCCTTTCACAACCAGCTCCACAAGAAAAAAGCTAACAAAGTCATCGCGATATTTATTTTTTGATCTTGGTGTGCGCAGAGTGGCCGCCAAGGAGGGGGCTCAGTTAGGGAAGCCTCGCTTGGGTGAGTTGTTTGAACAATATGTTGGTCTTGAGTTATTAAAACTTTTAAAGCTTCGTCATGAGCGTGCAGATCTGAGCTTTTGGCGCGATCCTGATGGACCTGAAATAGATTGGCTTATTAAGGGCAGAGATATCTTGGTTCCGATCGAAGTGAAGTATCGAGAGAAGGTTGAAAAATCAGACTGTCGGCATCTCGAGACTTTTTTAAAGGAATATGAAGAGGCAACGCATGGATACGTCATTTGTCTTACT
>JBCECD010000447.1:0-2455 GCA_039206745.1 Bdellovibrio sp.
CCTGAATGTCGACGGCGCATTTGATAACACTTTTGATATATCCGGTTCTGATATAGATGACTACGTATCGACTTTGACGATTCAGTCAGACGGAAAAATTCTGGCTGGAGGGATGTTTACTGCGGGAGTGGTGCGATTGGATTCCTCAGGAGCTCAGGATGGAACTTTCTCTACAGGAACGGGCTTGGTGGGCTGGTCTGGCCCTGCAGATGTGTTCGCAATTTACGAACAAGCAGATCACAGCCTCCTCATTGGTGGATTCTTCTCTTCTTATAATGGTTCCAACAAGTCCTGTCTGGTGCGCGTGAGCAGCACAGGAGCCTTGGATGCAACATTTGCAGGGACCGGCGTGTATGGGAAATTTAAATCCGTTAATGCCATTGCCGAAGATACCAGCGGATCCAGCGTAGCCTTGGGCGGAAACTTCACTCTCTTTAATGGTCAAAAAACTGGCGCCTTCTTTTCTTTAGGCCTCTAATCAGTTTAAAAATCGTCTGACAGAACACAAAAAGAAGATGGGAATGATACAGACATCTCATTTCTTTTTTTTCACTTAACACACAAATTCCGGCAAATTTGTTTCTCCTCACAGGGTTTTTTGTATTTCACTTGATTGCATTGACTGCAACGACTCCGAAGCGAATCATCACCTCACCAACAAACAGTCATCACAAGGAGGAAATGATGAAAGTTCTAAATTATTCAACAATGGGAGCTGTTTTTTTCGCATCTTTGATTGCCAGTGCTTATCCCGCGGTCGGTGATAAAGTGGAATACGCCGGCACGTGGATGAAAGATCCCGAGACGACAGTAAATGTCAGTCTGGTACAAGAGGTTGTCGAGTACCAAGAAGAGGAAGATGAGTTCATCATCAAAATCGATAAAACAGTTGATGGTGAAACCAAAACTGAAAATAAAGATGTAGATGCTGACGAAATGTACACTCCTGAGAAATGGCAAGAAATCAAAGCAGCATGTGAGGAAAAAGGTGGCGCTCTCGAAGAAGTCTCTGTTCCCGCTGGAGCTTTTGAAACATGTCACATGAAAAAATCCCGTCATGGTAAAACCAAAGAAGTTTGGTTGGGAGATGTTCCATTTGGTCTGGTGAAAGCTGTATTCAGCAAAGATGTGGGTGTGATCGTGAAATCGATTGAACTTCAATCTGTTTCTGCACCTTAAGTCGAACTGAAGGATGTGCTGTGAGAACGGAGACTATTTCACAGCACACACCGTTGGAACCCTGTAAAAATACAGAGTTCCAAACTCATGTTCCTATGATGAAATAATCACTGGAGGTCGTTATGGTTCAGATTATCATCTTTTCTCTATTCATTTCTCTTTTGGCTCTTTCGCCGGGTGCTCAGGCAGCACCGAAGGCTTTGCAACCTGTCGCTGTCGTCGTCAATAATGCGAAGGGTGAGCAAGTGGCGTCGCTCAATCTCACGCAGGAGAAAAACGGTGTGCAAATGGCTTTGTTGGTGAATAAATTGCCACCAGGAAGTTATGCCGTGCATATTCATGAGAATGGTTTGTGCGATGGTCCTGATTTCAAGAGTGCCGGTGATCACTTCAATCCCGAAAATAAAAAACACGGGAAAGTGACGGGCGGCTCTCATGCCGGAGATCTTCCTAATATTGAAGTGAAAGAAGATGGTACGGGAGAGATTCATCAACGCAGCAATAGAGTGACCTTGGAGGAAGGGGCTCATTCGCTATTGCGAAGCAATGGAACTTCGTTGGTCATCCATGCTAAGGCGGATGACTATAAAACTCAGCCGTCAGGGGGCGCGGGTGATCGCATCGCTTGCGGAGTTATCAAAAGTCCCACGGTAAAATAGACTTACAAAATATCATAAGAGAAAGTCATCATGGAGTGATCTGCACTTCGCGTCTCAGGCAGAAAGCACTGTCTGGAGTTGCAGTGCAGATCGTTCTTAAGAACGATCCTTTCTTCGGCTCTTTTTTGCAGCCGTTTTCTTTGTTGGAGTCCTCTTCGTTGGAACCTTCTTTCCTTTTTTGCGAGCCTCAGACAAACCTATAGCAATAGCCTGCTTGCGGCTTTTCACGGTTCCGCCTTTTCCTTTTGGCCCACTTTTCAACGTGCCTTTTTTCCTTCGTCGCATAGCGGATTCCACATCTCGACTAGCGGATTTCGAATACTTTCTGGCCATAAACCCTCCTATTCTTTTTGAACTGAGATTTCTTTTCTAATAAAGATACTTTTTGCTTGAGCTGATAGAATTTTTCCCAGGGGTCTCTTTTTTGCGTAGCCAAGCGGCGTAGAACATCTTCCAGATCAAATTTCTTCAACACTTTCATGCGACGGAGTTCATCCCATGATAAGGGCACCGCGACGGTAGGCCGTTTTTTGGAGCGCAAAGAATAGGGAGCAATAGCCGTGGAACCAAAGCCGTTTCGGAGATAATCCAAGAAAATTTTCTGAGTCCTTTTCTTT
>JBCECD010000448.1:0-2441 GCA_039206745.1 Bdellovibrio sp.
ATACAATGAACCGCTTTCCACGGAAGAAAGCGCATTTGTTCGCGATATAGAGAGCACACTATCGCCAGATTTTAAAAAGCCTGTATTGAAAATAACAGGATCTCACTATGACTTTAAGAGTTTTCAAATAACACCTTTGGGAAGCGAGACGAATGCAAAAGCTCCTTCTTCACTCTCACTCTCTGTGGATCGCTTTCGAGTGAAGGACGGCCAGGGGTCAGAGCAGACTTTAGAAGTAGTTTCGGGTCAGGTTCCACCTCAACCTCTTAAGTTTGAAGTGAAAGGCGAGAAATACACTCTGGTTACCTACCAAACAGAGACCGGCTTCAGACTTTATCCTTATTATTTTCAGATCTTCAAGGGACATTGATTCCCAATCAAAGATGTTTCCACAAAAGAGCCGCGCAAAATGATGTTATATTGCAAGATCATTGCGGAAAATCTTGCAGATCAAAGCGCTGATTACAACAATAGTGAGGATTTAACTGATGAATCATTCCAATCTTAAAAGAGAAAAAATGATTAAGCTCCCGTCCGCAATCCTGACTATCCTCTTGTTGCTCCCTGGTGTGAGCTGGGGCTACGAAGAAGCTCCTCTCGCGAGACCGAAAACTTATGGTTCATCAAAGGGAGTGACTTGTCCCATTGCAATCATTCCTGGCAAAAGTCTCGGACCGATTGAACTCGGCAAAAACATATCGGAACTTGAAGTTCTCGGGATGTCTATAAAAAAAGTTCAAGGTTCAGAAAGCCAACTGATCGTGGGCCGCTACACAGTTGAAGTCGACAGTGCGAAGACTATCACTGCTATTAGCGCAGAGATTGGTGACCTTCCGAATTGTGTAAAATATAAAAGACACAGAATCACCCAAAAAATGTTCCCTCAACGAATCGCAAAGCTCTTCACAAAGTGTGCGCACCCAGAACGTCTTCAGGGCGGAAGCATCATCGCTTGTGACGGCGTTGTTATTGGCTCCGGCAAATGGAGTGGACAGCAAAAAAGTCCGTCCTTGAAAGTTGTGCCACTTTAGAGGTTCACGAGGAAAACCTCTGAGTCATGCTAAAAAAATCTGAAGTACGCCTTCTACTTTCACTGGTATAAAGCAACACCACATTTTTACTACCACGAAAGCAGACCTTTGACTGCATCATGCATTTTTGGTTCTTTAGAGCTAACGATAGACTGTCGATGTGTGGCTGACGCATTCGCTATTGCAGTCGCTTTAGACTGGTTTTTGGAAATACCGTAATTTTACCGTAACCATCCACGCATACAGGTGCATTTTGCTACATGTCTGTGCAAGAGTGGACCTTATAAAAACATTGACTATAGATTGACGTATGATAGTTATTTCAAGCGGATAGACGACATCTGCGCGTGGCTCAGCTTGGTAGAGCACTTGCTTGGGGTGCAAGAGGTCGCTGGTTCAAATCCAGTCGCGCAGACCACTTTAAAAAACCGCCGTACCCCAATTTTACCCTCAACTGAAACATTACTGGTTCTACCCATTAACTGGGGCAGTCAAAGATTCCTGCTAAGAACTCAACCCCCACTAAATCAGGTTCTACGGTTCTACTCGGTCGATGGTGGAACTCACTCAAAATTTTAAACATCTCAAATATTTCAGCCACAATAGCAGATCTTCGTCCGATAAATAATGAAGGTAAGTGCGGTTAGCTTCTTCCAAAGAAAGATGCTATCGTCCTCCCGTGGAATTTGGAAAACTAGACAACGTCGACAATGTAAAATGGACTCTCCCTCCGGATGTTCCCTCGTCTATAGAATTTCTACGAACGCACTTTTCTTTGACGAAAGGCACTCAGTTTTATATTGGCACACCCGCTTGGGGCCGAAAGGAATGGCTCGGCAAGATCTATCCTGCTCAAACCAAACCAGCCGAATATCTGAGTTACTATGCGCAGAACTTTAACACGATCGAACTGAACACTTCGCACTATCGCATTCCCAATCGAGAGCAAACTGAAAAGTGGAAGAGCCAAGTCACTCCCGACTTTGTTTTCTGCCCGAAGGTTTTTCAAGGTATATCCCATTCTTCAGCTGGACTTCTCGACAAGAAGTTGCTGCAGGAGTGGTATACTTTTTTGGAAAATTTAGGCGACTCACACCGCGGTCCTTGCTTCATCCAGTTTCCTCCCAGCTTCGACTATGGTCGCAAAGCAGCCCTCTTTCATTTTCTTGAACAATGGCCGAGTGATTTCGAGTTGTCTCTCGAGTTTCGTCACCCCAGTTGGTTTCAAGCAGGAGCTCTGCTGCCAGCTTTGGAAAAGTATTTGCAGAGTAAAAAGTTTGGCACTGTGATCACAGATGTAGCCGGTCGACGGGATGTTCTGCACACATCTGTGACAAGCAGCTTTGCCATGCTTCGCTTTATTGGCAACGATCTGCATCCCAGTGATTTTACGCGCGCTTCAGACTGGGC
>JBCECD010000449.1:0-2439 GCA_039206745.1 Bdellovibrio sp.
TTGCGCCGACGTTATGAACTTGCGCCATCAAACGCCCGACTTTTTGCAGTTCACCGTCTAAAAACTCTTGTGGCATCCGGCCTAGCACTTTGGGAAAGAAGGCGACGTACATGCCGTCCATCTCTAATACGGTACTGTCATGTCCTTGCAGTAAAGGCGCAACGGCAGGAATGCCTTCGGCCTGAAGCGAGAGGAGAAATTCATGTTCCTCCAGGATCGCCTCTTTGCTCCAGCGTCCGGGGCGATAGAATTTAGCAATGACATTTTTATTTAAGGCCGTTGGCGAGCAGGGCTCTTCCAGCTTGATATCGAAAACTCTATTTTCATAGGAATTGAGCTGAGTGAATTCACCCGTCGGATAAAATCCGGACATTTCCGTAGCACGAAAAACTTTTTCAGGGTCCAGATTGTAGAAAGAAGAATTTTTATCCATTTTTCAATCTTGCCATGATCCTTGCTTTAAGTCATTCTCTGGCTGCATGAGCGGCAAAGAAACATTTATTTTTGCAAAGTGGCCGGTGGAAGTTCATCGCCGTCCTTTTCGCCGAGCTCTCTCGGTGACGGTCAAACCCAACCAACCCATTCGAGTGCTGGCGGGAATGGGGCTCAGCCAAAAACAGATCGTTGAATTTCTATTATCCAAAAAAGACTGGCTGGAAAAAAGTTTTGATCAATTTCAAAAATATCTGGATCAGTTTCCGCAAAAGAAAATCAAGGCTCGCGAAACCTTTCCTTTCCTGGGGATGGAGCGCGAACTCAAAGTGGTTCTGACTTTGCATAAAAAAAGATTCATCTCTCTGACCGATGAAAATATTCTTCTGCATATTCCGCGCGACGACTGGCGCGCGGGAATCCATGATGAAGAGCATCCTCATGCTCTCGAGGATCTACGCTTCTTTTATAAAAGAGAGGCCATGCGTTTTTTACTGGAGAAAGTACGCCAGTGGTCTATGCTCATGAATCTTTATCCCAGCAAGGTGGTCTTTCGCGAACAAAAAACTCGTTGGGGGAGTTGTTCATCCAAAAAAATTATCAACCTGAACTGGCGTTTGATTGTCTTTGCACCTGAATTAGCGGATTATGTTGTGGTTCATGAGCTGGCCCATCTTCAGCATATGAATCACTCCTCTCATTTTTGGGCTTTAGTGGAAAAACATCTGCCTGAGTATAAGACTTTGCGCAAAACTTTGAAGGAGACGCAAATGGAGGTCTCCTTTTTGAATCCGAACTAAATGAACTGCAAAGATAGATCAATAAAGACCATTGCGGGTTTTAGCGCGCATCAGATAAAGAGCCATTAAGGTTCCAACATACCCTACGCAGGCTCCAAAAATGGTATCACTGAAAAAATGATCATGCACAATCACGCGCGTAAGGCAGATGGAAATGGCAAAGAAGATCCACAGCCAGCGCCATTTCGGAAAGGCAAGGCTCATCATCGTTGCCGCAGTGAAGATCACTTGCGAGTGCCCGGAAGAAAAAGAATGCCAGTGCCAATGTGTTGTGAAAGGCGTGAACACCCACGGATCAAAATCCGGTGATTTGTGAGGGCGCTGTCTGCCCACTAAGAATTTTATAATGTGAGTGATGGCTCCGCATACCAATAGAGCCACCAATAAATTCAGCCCCCAGCGACGGGCAAAGTCCTTTTTCGGAGTCACCCACTTGGCAAATGCCCAAGTGGTGATAGCCAAAAGGAAATAATATTCAGACAGACCAAAATCCGTGAGGATGCGAGCCGTGGGTCGATAGAGATCTCGTATTTCCGGCTGAGAAAAATAGGCGGAAAAACTCTGATCCAGAAAGAAGGCAGCTAAAAGAGAAAGCACCAGAGATGCGATAATAACTCTTAAAATATGCCAGGTCAGTTTTTGTGGGTTGGCCAAAAGCTCGCCAATTTGTGGTATGGGCATGTAAATCCTTCCAGAGGGCAGTTTAAAACGTAAATGAGCTCCAATACAAGGCCTGATGAGGGGTGACGAGAAGTGGTCCAAGGCTTGCTTAGAAAAGGGCGATGCAAAAACTTGGAGGTTTTCATGTTACCGATGCTGCATAAGCACACCTTTATTACGACGGCTCTTTTGGCGTCTTTAACTCTTTCTGCCTGTGGTAGTAAAAAAGACGTAGGAGCAAGCGCTGCTACGGCTACAACAGCTGAACAAGCTGCTCAAGACAAAAAGAAACAAAAAACAGCGAAGCCCACCCCTGTAGATACCAATGGGCAAATTGGGACGGATCTTCCAGATCCTTCTAGTGATGAAAACTATCCTCCTCTTCCGGATGTAGTGGGCTCTGCAGGATCTGCAGCTGGTTCTAACAAAGATAAAGAGAAAACAGACAAGTCGAAAGGTGGATCATCATCATCTTCTTCGGCTGCTTCTGTTGCGGCAGGCACTCCGAGAACTGCGGTTCCTGCGCCAAAGCCGACTCCTAAGGTGG
>JBCECD010000450.1:0-2413 GCA_039206745.1 Bdellovibrio sp.
AGTTGTCTTATCGTCTCTATCCTGCGCGGTCTGAAGATTTGGTCGTGCTCTATCCCGGCATGGGCGGAGTCAGTCGCTATATGTGCGTGCTCGCTTCAGCTATTGCCAGTGCGGGATATGCGACTGTGGTCACTCCCGATTTGCGTGGTCATGGTGTGAGTCTGGGCTTGTCTGATAAAATCAGTCCAGATCAGCTGGAAATCGACTTAGAGGAAATGTTGATTCATCTAAAAATGAAACGAGCCATTTCCAGGGTGACCTTGTCAGGGCATTCCCTGGGCGGCGGTTTTATTCTCCGTGTGGCATCGTCGGCTGTGGCGCATCGATTCTCTCGCTTTATTGCCTTGGCTCCATATCTGCCGCGGTCGTGGGGTGTTTTGCGGGAGGGGTTAGGTGGTTGGGTGAGTCGTGAAGAGGGTGGTTTCAGAGTGAATATGCCTGAATCTCAGCGTTCAGGTCAGGAAAAGCTTTTTTACAGTGCTGAATATCTGCAAGCGGTCTCAGTTCCGGAAGATTTTCTGCAACGTTTGCAGAGCAATCAAGTTCGGGGAAGTGTTTTAGTGGGAGCGGAGGATGAAGTGGCGATTGCAGAAGCTTATCCAACGGTCTTCGACACTTCACCTCTTACGACAAAGATTGTTGAAGGGCTGAACCATTTGAGTTTGGTCACTCAACCCCAATCTTATTTAGATTATTTCGTTTCATAATGAGGCAAAAATAAGCCTGGAAATTTGAGTTTTCCACTCAAGCTATCCAAAAGTCCTGCCGAAGAGTTCTGTAGCAATAACCAATAATGAACGTTAGTGGGGTGGTTATGAATACGGAACTGGGTGTATTTGCCTTAAGGCAAATGCTGGCTTCTATGGCAGTGGTAGGACCGATTTTAATTCTGATCGGCCTCTTCTTTTATATCTTCACACAAGATAAAAAGAGCATGCTTCTTTATCTCTTCGGAGGGGTGATTTTCACTCTGATCGGAGGAGTGTGCCTCTATTCGGAATTGCGAGTAGAGAAAGAGCCTATTGAGCAGTCTCGACCCGTGCAATAGACCTCTCTCGGCTCGGTCCGTCGTCTGATTTAAAAAATGCTTCTGTTCGCTCTCAATCCATGTTCTGTTTAAGGCATGCAGGAGTGAGGGTGATGGAAGCAAGCGAGAAAAAAAGAATCTTGAGTTGGGCATTCTACGATTGGGCTAACAGTGCTTACTCCACCACGGTGATGGCCGGCTTCTTTCCTCTCTTTTTCAAAAATTATTGGAGTGATGGTATGGATCCCATCACGAGCACAGCGCGATTGGGAACGGTGATTTCTGTCTCCAGTTTGTCCATTGCACTTCTCAGTCCGACTTTGGGTGTGATCGCTGATCTGCGGGGTTTTAAGAAATTGTTCTGTCTCCTTTTTACTGTGATGGGTGTGCTCAGTTGCGCATGGATGGGATTCATTCCGGCGGGAGACTGGGTGAGTGCAATGTGGGCTTACGGACTGGCCTTGATCGCTTTTAATGCCAGCAGTGTTTTCTATGATTCACTTTTACCTTATGTCGCCTCTCGCAAGCATATGGATTATGCCTCTTCTTTGGGCTTCTCGTTGGGATATTTGGGCGGAGGGGTTCTCTTTGCTCTGAATGTACTGATGTATTTGAAGCCAGATCTTTTTGGTCTTGCCGATGGTGTGACAGCAATCAAGATTTCTTTTGTGATGGTGGCTGTGTGGTGGCTGGTGTTCTCCTTTCCTCTGGCTAAAAATGTTCCTGAACCTGTTGTTGAAACCTCTTCTGAAAATATTCTGATCTTGACGAAGCGAAGCCTCAAAACTTTGCAGAAAACTTTGAGGTCTCTGTTGCACCAGAAGAATCTGTTATATTTTATGATCGCCTACTGGTTATATATCGACGGGGTTTACACAGTGATGACCATGGCTGTGGATTATGGAATTTCTATTGGCTTTGAGGCAAAGGATCTGATTGCGGCTTTGCTGATCACGCAGTTTATTGGCTTTCCTTGTGCTTATTATTTTGGGGTTGTGACCAAGCGTTGGGGAGCCAAGGCGCCGATTTTGGTTTGTGTGGGGGTGTATGCGGTAACGGTGGTGGCCGCGACCTTTATGTCACAGGCTTGGCATTTTTATCTGCTGGCGACGGTGATCGGAATGGTGCAAGGAGGAGTTCAGTCTCTGAGTCGCTCCCTGTTTGGGCGCATGATTCGCAAAGAAGAAAGCGGAGAGTATTTCGGCTTATTCAATCTGGTCGGGCGCTTTGCCTCTATTTTAGGGCCTTTGGTGGTCGCCTTCGGCGTGACCGTCACAGGCAACTCTCGCATGGGTATGATGGGAGTTTTGATCTTATTTATCCTGGGGGGATTGCTCTTGGTCCGAGTCAAAGAACCGGCTTCGTCAGAGTTGTAGAGCTATAAAA
>JBCECD010000451.1:0-2393 GCA_039206745.1 Bdellovibrio sp.
TACTACAGCCTCGATATGCGCCTACAGCCTGAGACAGAATAGGTACGCTCTGGGAATCAATTCTCCCCTGACCGGAGCTCCGGTTTCATCTGCTCCCACCCATGCTGTCATTCAGTGGATTTCATCCTGCGTGCATGATCTTTTATTCAACTTATCTGAAGACCAGCTCTCAGCTGTTTTAGACCCCTCCAAACACCTCTGCAATAATACTTGCGATCGATCTAACCTCTCAACAAGATGGTCTCAGGTCCCTGAGCCTGCGAAGAAAAAACTCATTGAATATTTGGTTTTTTATTTCCTCGGAAGCGATGAAACCATTCTCGACTACGGCCTCACAACTCCCGATACTTTGCGGTCGGATATTTATCACTGGGCCAATCAGCAAGATGCAACAGCTTCGACACGAACCCTATTAGAAGCCATTATTATTAACCTTGTCGTACGAGACGAATATCTTAGCTATTAGTAAAGGCCTGCTATGAACCGAAGAGATTTTTGTAAAAACACACTTCAATTAGGCCTTTTCTCGGCAGCCTCCTCGCTCTTTTCTCTGCCGAGCTGGGCCCTCCAACAACTCCAGGGACCTCCTCAATTTCTTCTACTCATCCGCCTTGCTGGTGGCTGGGACACTTCGCTTTGTACCAATCCGTGGATTCTCCCGCAACGCCCTCAACAATCAGACTGCTTTATTGAATACACCGAAGATAAAATTTTGCGCGGGCGCAATATCACCGTAGGCCCCGGCCTGCAACCTTTGCAAAATTATTTTGATAGAATGTCCATCATCAATGGTCTTTTTATGACGGCAACAGACGGTGGACATGATTCATCCGCTCTCTACGCTTCTTCTGGAAATGGCGAAGGACATCTCGGAGTGCTCCCAGCCTCCTTGGAAAGCCTGTTCTTTCACTCACCCTTTGGTATGCTCGCAAATCGCTCCGTCTTTACCGGGGAAAAAGGACCTTCGGTCTGGGATTTATCCAGTCTCATTAACTCTCGTACCGTGATGGATGCCGAATCACTTTGGAACTTTGCTCAAGACTCCAGCGAGTTATCTCAGGCTCGAGCCAATCTCCGAAATTATAAAAAACAAATTAATCTTTTCAATAAATCTATCGAAGATATTCCTGACCTCACTTCTCCCCTCGCGATCGCGAAGGCCTTTTCTTCCGGTCTCAGTTATTCTGCCTATTATAATATTTCGACGGACCTGGATACCCATAGCGCTCATGAAAGAGCTCATCTCAATAATTTAACTAAAGCCTTCTTTGAAGTAAAAGATCTCCTGGATTCACTCGCTCAAGAGCCTGGCATCGATGCCCGCTTTGAAGCTCTGGAAACACAGTCCCTTCTCGATCAGACGACGGTGATGATCGTCTCAGAGTTCACCCGAACACCCGCCATGAACGCTTCTGAAGGAAAGGATCACAACCCACAATCCAACTCCACCATCCTCATCAGCCCACATTTGCGCAGTGGTATGATCGGCGACTCCCAACTTATAACCCGAAGTCAAAGCACCTTAGGAGCTCCCTACTGGGCCAGCAAGCCTTTGGATCTGAAGACCTTCGAACCCGTCAATCGCCGAGAAGGCAGCTTCATTATGAGGCCCGAAAACGTGGTCGCCACTGTCGTAAGCTCCCTGGGAGTCGACCCGGCCAAGATTTCTCCCAGCTTAGGTTCAGCGCGGATTTTAACGTCCCTCCTGAAGAACTCCTGAATTACACAGGGCAACATGACAGGGTTATTGGAAAATGTGCTCATTTTTAGAGCTTTTATTGTAGGCTTTTAAAATATCACTAGCTTTTAGTTTAAAAGAATGGTCTACGAAGAGCTCAAAGTCGTTCTCGTGAATCAATAGATGTCCTACTGTCTTCTGTGAATGGCCCCAACAGCTTTTTCAGGAGGCAATAATGGGAAAAAAAATATACATCGGCAACCTTTCTTACAGCATGGATGACCAATCTTTGGCAGACTTGTTCTCTCAATACGGTGAAGTAGAATCTGCTCGCATCGTTATCGATCGCGAATCAGGCCGCAGCAAAGGCTTTGCTTTTGTTGAAATGGCAACTGATGATGACGCTGCAACAGCTATCGAAAAATTGAACGGCACTGAACAAATGGGCCGTAACTTGAACGTTAGCGAAGCAAAGCCTATGGCTCCTCGTGAGAACCGTGGCGGTGGTCGCAATGGCGGTGGCGGCGGACGCAGCAACTTCGGCGGTGGCGGTCGTTCTCGCTACTAAGAATCTTTTAAAATCTAATTTAAAGATTTAAATAAAAAGTCCTTCTAAAACTAGAAGGACTTTTTTTTGCCTATTTTAAAGTGGACCCTTTAATTGTTGGTAGCCAACAACCAGAACCATTAAAGACTATCATAGTCCCAACAGGGC
>JBCECD010000452.1:0-2384 GCA_039206745.1 Bdellovibrio sp.
CAGCTCACCTTATGCCTTCCAAGGAATGGGTTTAGAAGGCTTAAAGATCTTACAGAAAGCCTCAGAACAAACGGGCCTGCCGATTGTCTCTGAAGCAATGGACTCTGAAGGCCTCAAGATGATGATGGACTATGTGGACATCATTCAAATCGGGGCACGCAATATGCAAAACTTCGCCTTGCTAAAAGAACTTGGTAAAATCGACAAACCCATTCTCCTCAAGCGAGGAATGTCGGCAACAGTGGAGGAGTGGTTGATGAGCGCCGAGTACATCTTGGCTGGCGGCAATAGTAAAGTCATTCTCTGTGAGCGTGGCATCCGCAGCTTCGACACCCAATACTCACGCAATACTCTGGACTTGAATGTCGTACCTATATTAAAAAGTCTCACTCACTTACCTATTGTCGTGGACCCCAGCCATGGAACTGGCCATCGTCACTTGGTGGCGCCGATGGCTTTGGCAGGAATGGCGGCTGGTGCTGACTCTCTGATTATTGAAGTCCATGATAAACCGGAAGAAGCTCTCTCTGATGGACCACAAGCTCTACTACCTTCAGACTTCACAGAGTTGATGGGAAAAATCACCAAAATGGGTGAAATCATGGGGCGCCAAGTGCAAAACGAAGTTCCTTTCAAGAAGGCTTCTTAATTTATGAACTTTCGCTATCGCGGAGTGATTCCAGCTTCCAAGTCCCTGATGAATCGGGCCTTGATCTGCTCGTCTTACACTCAAGACTTGCAGATTGAAGGCCACTCGTCCTGTGATGACGTCATCAAAATGCAGAGAGCTCTACAAGTTCTGGCCGCCTCCTCCAATCGAGGAACCGAACAGGCTGTCTATGACTGTGGAGCTGCGGGGACAGTTCTGCGTTTCCTGTCCCTCCGCCTCAGCCGCTTACCCGGCGTTCATGTATTAAAAGGAACAGAACGCCTGATGCAAAGACCACAGCAAGACCTTCTGGATCTTTTCAAAAGATTGGAGGTCCGCTACGAAACCTCCCAAGAACATCTTACTCTGCATTCCAAAGGATGGCAGAATCTACAGGAGCCTGTCGTGGTTCACCGCACAGTCTCCAGTCAGTTTGCTTCCGGACTGCTTTTAAATGCCTGGGAATTGCCTCATGATCTACATTTGCAAATGAGTGGTGAACCGATGAGTGAAGGCTATCTCGAAATGACCCTGAAGCTCGTCAAACAGCTCGGCATGAATATCCAGATCACCTCCGAAGGCCTTCTCATCCCCGCTCACAGTCGCATCAGTCAGAAAAAATACCAGGCGGAGAGTGATTTAAGTTCGCTCTTTGCAATCGCTGCCTTTGCCGCCTTGAATGGAGAAGCACACTTTGAATCTTATCCGCACCCGAGCTTGCAACCTGATTCAGAATTTCTGGAGTTCTTCCAACGCATGGGAATTGAACATGAACTCAAAAGTTCGACCCTCACGGTTTCTCCCACAACCCGCTTTAAGGGTCTGAATGCGTCTTTGAAATCCTGTCCCGATCTTTTTCCGGTCTTAGCTGTGTTGTGCTCTTTTGCAGAAAGCCCTTCTCATTTGCATAGCGCTTCCCAATTGATTCATAAAGAATCAAATCGCATTGCCAAAACTTCAGAACTTTTATCCAAAGCAGGAATTCGCAATGAACCACTCAGTGATGGCATGATCATTCATCCAGGGCCAAAACAATTCTCTCAAAGCTCCGCGTTCTCCTATGATACAGACCACGACCATCGTCTGGCTTTCGCCGCTGCTTTGTTAAAATCGCAAGGCGCGCCCGTACATATCGAACATCCCGAAGTCGTGAATAAAAGCTTTCCCGAGTTCTGGCAAGTTGTTGGCCTTCCCCCGAATTCATGATGAAATAGGGGCATGAGTGGAAATATATTCGGTCAACGTTTTCAAATTATCAGTTTTGGTGAAAGTCATGGCGTTGGATTGGGAGTCGTTATTGATGGCTGCCCTTCTGAAGTCATCTTTGATGAGACCTTCTTAAAAAAAGAATTATCTCGCCGTCGCCCCGGACAAAAAGTGCAAAATGTCTCGATTGTCTCAGATCGACAGGAACCCGACACACCAGAGGTTCTAAGCGGCGTCTATTTAGGAAAAACTCTCGGCACACCGATCGCGATGTATGTGCGCAATCAAGATGCGCGCTCAGATGACTACAAGGAAATCGCGCAAAAACCTCGGCCCGGCCATGCCGACGACACGTGGAAACTCAAGTTCGGTCACGTCGATCCACGTGGAGGAGGTCGCTCTTCAGGACGCGAAACTCTAGCTCGAGTTATGGGCGGAGCTGTGGCGCAAATGTATCTTCAGCAAAAATTTCCCTCGGTGCAAATTTTCGGCCTGGCCACACAGATAGGCCCTATTCGTCTGAGCGAGA
>JBCECD010000453.1:0-2355 GCA_039206745.1 Bdellovibrio sp.
CCTCCTGACTCCTTTCCTTACAAAGATGGCACCAAGATGGCTGCCATCCGCTTTCACACTCAACCTCATGAAATGACTCAGATTTATTAATCTTTCCATTTTTACGCCCCCACGTTGTCCAGTCTGACAGACGCCTGTCTCGTTTACAGACAGCGCTCCAATAGATCTCTAAGCTCTCGAAATTCAAAGGCTTTCGGTATGTATAAAGTGTGAACACCCTGCCGACGTAAAGTGTGGTGCAAAAAGTCTCCTCCGCCCTTGGCCCAGCCCTTGCTTTATCCTTTTTGCAAGTCTCATTTTGAGACTGTCGAGTTCTCTCCCCGCTCGGGGCTTTCTCTGAACTCACCGGTCCCGCCTCACTTCCTTTCTCTGCTGGTCAGATGCTGAAAAAGCCCTGCCAGCTCGCGCGCGACTTGGAAAGAAGCGACCTCTTTGTTAAAGTGAAAGCTTACTTAGAACACGTGATAAAATGATCGCCGCCGAGATCCAGGCAGAGTCGGGTCATTTGTATTACGCACTCTTTAGAAAGGCCTCTCTATGACAAAGCTGACAGTTATACCGGGTGACGGCATTGGTCCTGAAATCACGGCCCAAGTTCTGCGAGTTCTGAAACACATCAAAGCTCCTTTTGAATATGAAGAGCATGCTGCCGGCGAAGTGGCTTTGCACACCGTGGGCGACCTCCTTCCCAGCACCACGATTGAATCGATCAACAAAACAAAATTAGCAATCAAAGGACCTACGACCACTCCCGTTGGGGGCGGCCATAGATCTATCAACGTCACAATGAGACAAAAGTTCGATCTCTATGCAAATGTACGCCCCGTACGTTCTTTGCCTGGGGTGCAATGTGTTTGCTCCGACGTGAATCTCACCATCGTTCGCGAAAACACCGAAGATCTTTACGCCGGAATTGAACGCATGATCGACGATAACACCGCGGAGAGTATCAAGCGCATCACTCGCAAAGGCTCCGAGAGAATTGCTCGTTATGCTTACGATCTGGCCCAAAAAACCGGCAAGAATCGCATGGCTATTGTCCATAAAGCCAACATCATGAAGATGTCGGATGGTTTGTTTTTAAAAGTGGCGCAAGAGGTGGGCTGGCAATATCCCTCCATCACAACAAAAGATGTCATTGTCGACAATGCTTGCATGCAATTGGTGACCCGCCCTCAACAATTCGACGTGATTGTCACTGAGAATCTCTATGGAGATATTCTCAGTGATCTGTGTGCAGGACTCGTCGGTGGCTTGGGTGTCGTACCCGGAGCTAATATCGGCGATAAAGCCGCGATCTTCGAAGCTGTTCACGGTTCTGCCCCTGATATTGCAGGACAAAACAAAGCCAATCCAACAGCGCTTTTGCAATCCGCAGTTATGATGTTACAGCATATTGGTGAAAATCATAAAGCCGATGCGATCATGAAAGCATTGATTGCCACTTTGGCTGACATCAATGCACGCACCGGAGATCTTGGGGGCAAGGGCTCCACCAGTTCTTTCACAGATGCGCTGATCCAGAAGTTGGGTTGATGCGCATTCTGCCGATAAAAACTTCTCTGTTTCATCAGGGTGGGAGTTTACGGGATTTCATTCTCGAAAATATTCCCACTTCTCAATGGCAGGAGTCTTCTCTCCTCGCCATCACCTCTAAAATCATCAGCCTCAGTGAAAATCGTGTTGCCACCAAAGAGCATAATAAACTCGATCTCATTCAGTGTGAGGCGGATTACGACCTCGGCGAAATAGGTCACAATATGCGCTTGACCATCAAAGAGCATCTCCTTCTTCCGGCAGCGGGCATTGATGAATCGAACTCTCCACAAGGACATTATATTCTTTATCCGCAGTCGCCTTATCAGACTGCTCAAACTCTGTTAGCTGAATTGAAAACCGCTTTACACCTGCAAAAGCTGGGACTGATTATTACTGACTCGCGTTCGGGTCCCCTTCGTCATGGTGTGGTCGGGGCCTGTGTGGCCTTTGCCGGTTTTCATCCAGTCCGAGATATGCGAGGAGAAAAGGATTTATTTGATCGCCCTCTGAAGGTGACAAAGGTCAATCTCGCCGACAGCCTTGCCGCTGCTGCCGTCGTGATGATGGGAGAAGGAAGTGAACAATGTCCTTTGACTCTTATCGAAGGGGCCCCCGTGCAATTCAGCTCTGAACCGGTTTCCGCCGAGGAGTTGGTCATTCCCCCAAACGAAGATATTTATCTTCCCCTTTATCAACATCGTTTGAAAAAATCCGACCGCTCGTAAGTTCGCTCAAAGCTTCAGACTCGCCCGAAAAGAATCATTCCGGGTGCAGAGTTCTTAGCTCTCTGAGAAATTTTTATGAGAAAGAGGTCCC
>JBCECD010000454.1:0-2330 GCA_039206745.1 Bdellovibrio sp.
GATGAGACGTTACCAAGAGAGGCTGAAACAATACTGGTGCCGGTATTTTTTGCTTCGGCTTTTCCTTGAGTACCTGCGGTGTTGCTGATGGTGGCGATAGAGGAATTGGAGGAGTTCCAGGAAACAGACAAGGTCACATCTTGCGTTGTCGAGTCGGAGTAAGTTCCCGTTGCGGTGAACTGCTGTGAAAAACCTTTGGCGACATGGGGGTTGGTGGGAGAGATAGACAGACCGGTGAGTGTCGCGGCAGAGACCGATATGCCCGCTTGTCCTGAGTATGCGCCCAAGGTGGCGGTGACAACCGTAACACCGGAGGCGACACTGTTGAGCAGACCTTGAGTGCCGGTGAGATTGCTCACGGTTGCCACACTGGAATTGGAAGAGCTCCAGGTGACGGAATGAGTGATATCGGCGGTGCTGGAATCATTGTATGTGCCTGTCGCCGTCATCTGTTGCGAGAGCCCGGCTGGCATAGCTGCTTGAGGAGGATTGACGGTGATGGTCTGCAATTGCGCAGAAGTCACAGTGAGGTAGATGGTGGCGGCCTTGTCTTCATAACGAGTGACCACTTGAATGGTTCCTGGAGTAAAAGACTTGGCCTGATTGGGCATTAAACCGGAGACGTTAAATCGGGCTACATTGGTGTTAGAGGTTTCCCAGGCCACATCCGGCGTGATTGTTTTGTGAGTGTTGTCAGAGTACAGTGCTACGACTTCAAAAGACACAACGGCTTGAACAGGAACATGATAGGCCGAAGGCGTGAGCTCAATACCCGTGAGAACAGTGACCTCAGGATCTACAGAGAGAGTATTGGTTACAACACCGCGACCGCAGGAAATAAGAATTCCAAAAAACCCCCAGAACACAACGATGCGACATAGGAGTGAAATTATATTTTTCATTCACACACCTCCACGGAGAGCTCCAACTCCAATCTGGTATCATTCGAAACGAAAGTGTCGTCGGCGATGAGAATGGGAATGGACTGAGCTTCTGTCTCGTTTTTATATAAAATATCTAAGACGGAATAACTGGATCCATCCAGCAGTTGCTGCATTTCCAGAGAGAGGGCGGTTGAATAGACTTTGTGTCCTTTCCATTCACTGACGGGATTGTCGAGATACTGACCGGCATAATAGATGTTTGCTGTGCGACGATTTTTATCAAAGTACTGCCAATTGATGGAATGTTTCCATTTGGGCGAGGAAATCACTTCGCCAGAGCAGATCTTTTGTTTTAAGAAACAGAAAATCTCCGTTCCCAGATAGGCATCTTGAGAAAGTTTGGTGACGGACATTTTAATATTGGCGAACTTCACGCTTTTCACCGACTTGCGAGGCGGTAAATTATAAGGCTCGATGATCAGAGGAATCTGTGAATCCTGAACAATGGGCACACCCGTTCCCGTGAGCTCGGTCATTTCGCCAGGACGGATGATTTTAATAAATTTTTCTGGAGGTGAAGAGGAAGCATAGGGGAGAGGCAGAAGGCTCTGCAGCTCTTCAGAGGTGGGAACTCGCGCATTGTATGTGACGGAGAAGGGTTTGATGCTGCAACGAGGTCCTTGTGCCTGGGGTCTTTCTGGAGCGCTGATGAACTTCAGTCCCACCAAACCACGAATCTGCTCAGGCTGAGGCGACTCCAGAGAGGGCACGCTCACGCCGGCAAAGACGCCGTAAGTGCCCATGAATTTGTACAGACCGCCGAAATAGTATTCACCGGGATTGTCGTGTCGTTGACCACCTATGGAGATGTAACCCAGTCCCTCCGCATTGAGAGAGAGTTTATTGGTGACGGGGACGCGGAATCCTAGACCGGCAATAATTTGGTTGCGATGATCGATCTCCTCCCATATTGCTTCGCCAATATATTGATAGCCCAGATTGAGAGAGGTCATGATCCAGGGATATTTTCTTTCGATGATAGCTTGCAAAGCCCCGCCAAAGCCTCCGTAGGAGACATAGGACTCATCATCGCCTGTTGGCAGAATCAATTCAGAAAGAATCGAGAAGCCCCAGCGATCCCGATTGTTTGAAATACGATATTTGAGTTGCAGACGGCTGTCAGCCAAGTGAGTTTCCGAGTCAGCACCTTCAATAGAAAGTTTGGAGAAAGAAACCTGCATACTGACGAGAGTTTTTTGCGTCACCAGCACTCCTGCGTGCAGCAAGAAAGTGCTCATCGAATCAATGATGGATTTTTTGCTTCCGTCAGAAAGTTCTTCGACAAGAGGTTGATTGATGTAGTTGTAATCAAAAGCCCAATAAGTTGTTCCGGGAATTTGTCTTCGCCCAAAAATGTAGTCTGTCTGTGAAGACTCAACATAAGTG
>JBCECD010000455.1:0-2327 GCA_039206745.1 Bdellovibrio sp.
CTTCCTATACCGTGACCAACGAACTCCCGTACCACGCTATATCCAAAACCTTCAACATAATTTTGGACGGCATGGCCAATATCAAAAACACGATTTCCCTCACGGCATTGCTCGATTCCGCGCATGAGACTCTCACGCGTGACGTCCAGCAATGCCTGCGCCTCAGGAGCGATCTTGCCGACTGCTACCGTACGGGCAGAATCCCCGTACCAGCCCTCGTAAATCACCCCAAAATCCAGGCCGACGATGTCACCGTCCTTAAGGATTCGCTTTGGCGAAGGGATCCCGTGAACTACCTCATCATTGATGGAAATGCAAACGGATGCTGGAAAACCGTGATAACCTTTGAACGCGGGCAATGATTTCAATTCCTTGCACCGTGACTCGGCATACCGATCCAGCTCCCCGGTCGAGATTCCGGGTTTAGCCATCGCCACCATCTCTTCCAAGATCTGGGCGACAATGCCGCCCGCCTTGCGCATTAAGCTGAGCTCCCGTTCGGATTTGAGTGAGATCATGAAAACTCCTACTTCTTCACTTTCTACTCAACCAATGCCTTTTCAAGGGCATGCAAAACACTATCAGGAGA
This sequence comes from Bdellovibrio sp., assembly GCA_039206745.1. Lineage (GTDB taxonomy): Bacteria > Bdellovibrionota > Bdellovibrionia > Bdellovibrionales > Bdellovibrionaceae > Bdellovibrio. The sequence goes on from JBCECD010000455.1 coordinate 590, forward strand.
GCGTTTCGCATCGAGACTTCTTAGCTTATTCTGCTTCTTATAAAAACCAGCCAAAGGGGCCGTCTGCTGATGATAAACGGACAGCCTCTTTTGGATCACATCAGGGCGATCATCATCTCTCTGAATCAAGGAATTGCCACACTGATCGCAAATCCCCTCGTTCTTAGGACGCATGCTATCGATATGGTACATGGCTCCGCAATTCAAACAGGTCCTGCGCCCAGACAGACGACTCACCAACTCAGCATCCGGGATCTCAAAAAGCACCGCCCGATGCACCTGGCGCCCTTCTTCCTTAAGCGTCTTATCCAAAGCTTCCGCTTGCGGAATAGTCCGAGGAAAGCCGTCCAAGATAAAGCCGTTTTTGGCATCCGCATTCTTCATCCGCTCGGCAATCAAACCGATGACAACCGAATCCGGAACCAAGGAACCTTTATCCATGAAGGCCTTCGCCTCCAACCCCAGCCGAGTACCTTGGCTAATGGCTGAACGAAGCATGTCCCCCGTGGACAGCTGTGGCCACCCCTTCTCTGAAGAGAGCCTCTTGGCTTGAGTTCCCTTTCCAGAGCCCGGAGGGCCCAGCAAAACAATGATCATGTGTAAGCCGCCCGGCCCTTGAGACGGGTGTGCTTCATGAAGCCCTCGTAGTTGCGAGTCAGCAAGAAGGTTTCAATTTGGGCAACCGTGTCCAATGCCACGCCCACCAAGATCAGGACGCTGGTCCCACCAAAGAAGAATGGCACTTTCATGGTTTGCGTGAAGAAGGTCGGAAGCACGCAGATCGAGGCGATGTAAACCGCTCCACCCAGCGTAATCCGGGACAGCACATAATCGATGTACTGCGCCGTTGGCTGACCTGGACGAATTCCAGGAATAAAGCCGCCGTACTTTTTCAGATTATCGGCCACGTCATCCGTCTTGAAGGTGACTGCCGTATAGAAGTAGCAGAAAAAGACGATCAGCGAGACGAAGAGGACGTTGTAAAGCACTCCATTCGGCTGCAGCATCGAAGTGAACTGCTGCATTCTTTCCGAAGGGAAGAACGTCGCCAAAGTCGCTGGGAACATGATCAACGAAGATGCGAAGATCGGAGGAATCACGCCCGAAGTATTCACCTTCAAAGGAAGGTTAGTGTTCTGGCCGCCATAGACCTTTCGTCCCACGATCCGCTTTGCATACTGAATCGGAATTCGACGAGCACCTCTCTCAACGAAGATAATCACGAAGAAGGTACCGACGATCACCGCCAAAACCATGAGAATCTTGAAGAAGCTCAGCTCGCCCGAACGATAAAGACTCAGCGTGCTACCAATTCCAGAAGGAATACGCGCCGCAATACCAGCATAGATCAGCAATGAAATACCATTGCCGATTCCACGCTCAGACATCTGCTCACCCACCCACATCAGGAATACAGATCCCGCCATGAGAGTCAGAGTAGTCAAAAGACGGAATGCCATCCCCGGATGAGTCACAACAGCAGGATTGCTGTAATGCTCCAGGCCGGCGGCAATGCTGTATCCTTGAATGCAGCAAAGAACGACCGTGCCGTAACGGGTGTACTGAGTGATCTTTTTACGGCCCGACTCCCCTTCTTTTTGAAGGTCGTGAAGATAGGGCACCACCACCGTCAGCAACTGAAAAATAATCGAGCTACTGATGTAGGGCATCACACCCAATGCAAAGATACTAAAGCGCTCCAGAGCTCCACCACTGAAGAGGTTGAACCATCCAAAGA
>JBCECD010000456.1:0-2311 GCA_039206745.1 Bdellovibrio sp.
AAAATTTATATCGACAAGAAGGTTACTTTTGCGGTCAACAGACCAACTGGAATTGGTGCGAATCTCTATCAAAACTCTTTCAACGATAGCATGAGTGGTATTGCCATGATTTTTGATAAGGCTTTGGCTATTGGGCCCCAAGCTCAAGCTGTCATCGAGGCGATTGAGAAAGAAAAGGGAGCCGTTCCCGAGCGCATTTCTACGACGTCTTTTGCTGCGAAGTTGGAGGATAGAAAGTATTACTCAAAACCTGTTCCTTCTCGCGGCATGGGGGGATACATGTTTGATTGGACGCCAGTGAAGGTTTCCACTCAAGAGCTGGTCTATGTTTACAAAGGACAAAGCTCTACTTTTTACTCACTGAAGAACTTAGTGGACGTTCAAGAGACGCTGACTTTAAAAAAGCAGGAATCCCATTGGGAAGGAACTCTTGAGATGCAGGCGGCTGGACAGAAAACACTGAACTATGAAGTTCAATGCCGTGAAGTTCAATAATATCGAAAGCAGCTGAATGAGACCTCAACAACCCCGAGGTCTCATTGAATCACCTGACAGTTAGTCGTTATCCCCTTGATGAGTCGGAGGCGCTCTCAAAGCCAGAGCAGCTAAAACTTGAGTTTTCAGCAAAAAGGCCACCTCACGAACATCCGCATGCACAGCGCAGATCTCTTCTTTACGATCTGTCATGGAAGTGGATTTGCAGAGCGAACTGTCCATCAGATCGGCTTGTTCCTGCAAAGAGCCTTGAACTTGAGCGGTCTGCAAAGAAGCCAGAGCTTTGTTCAGAGCAGCCACGACATTGTTGGCAACATCTTCCCGTCCCGCTTTGATCAGGAGATCATCAATACCAAAAGCCGTACTGTGAGATTGATAGCTTCCGGTGAAAATAGCTTTGAAGCCTTTCAGTTGTGCCTCTGCTGAAGCCAACGACAGACCCGAATAGATATGCTCGACATCGCGAGGGCATTTATCTTCCGTGCAATCTTTATGACGTCCCAGGGGACGTCCTAGCTTCGCGTCTTTTAAGACTTCGATATGAGCCAAGGCATCGGTCAAAGCATTCAAAGCCTTTTTTTCATCAGAATAAAGAGACCCGTTTACCAAACTCAGAGTGAAGTTCCCTTGCTCCACGGCCCAGCGACTGTGTAAGAGGCGGGCTTTGTCTTCGATATCTTGAGCCAAAGCGCGGGCGAAGAGGCAGCGATCAGTTTTTTTCAAAGCGCTTTCACGGTTATTCCATTGAGCCATCTCAGGATTGGCGCGTGGGTTGCAAGAGCTTTTTAGAGAGCCTTCAAACAGCAGGTACTCCACGGCGCCTAAGCCTCGCATATTAAAAATAAGAGACGAGACATTCACGGGTGTTTGCAGATTCTCAACAACTTTCTTATCGATCGCGCAGGTGTTGAGATAAGGCCAGGAATAAAGGTTGTCGATCAGAAAACGGTTTTGCTCTAAAAGAGGTCCAAAAGGAGCCGCTTCGATTTCATGATACGCTAACATCACTCTTTCCCAATCCGCTTTAGCCAGAGAGGCTTCACGATCGGCGTTGCCACCATTTTGTAAAGCTGTGCAATAACGGTCCAAGGAGTTTTTCAAAGCGGGAACCTGTTGAGTTAAAGACTCTGTTGCCTTAGCGAGAACCTGAGTGCCGATATTGATCAGCATCTTTTTTTCAGTGAAGGCGCCAGCATTCGGATCTGCAAACTCGGGAGGCAAAGTGCCAGAAGGTTTTTGTGGAGTCGAGGTGGGATTGTTGTCAGGAGAAGGCGCCGCGGATTTATCACTTTTAAAGAAATCAGCACAGGCGGTGATGAAAAGGCAAAACACAACTAAAAGAGAAATTCTTTGCGACAGGGCTTTCTTCGTCATCGGGTGTCCTCCAATTTAAAAGCTTCTTGTGCCCGAAGGAGAGGGAAGATGACAAGTCTTCAGGTCTGAGAAGAGATAATTGAAAACTCAATGAGGATAGGTGGAAACAGTGTGTTGAAAAAAACTTTTTTGTGTTATGAGAGCGCCATGATCACGACGGAAACCTGGTCCCGTTTGCAAAAATTACTATTTCAATTCGATGAGCCCACGTCGCGGCTTTATCACGTGAATATTCTGTCCAGCCTCGTCTTGATTCTTGTGGTTTTGGCCTGGATTTCATTTCGTCAAAAGCAGTCATGGACTCATCTTCTGAAGAAGTGGATAGGCCGAAAGCGCTATTGGTGGAATCACTCCAGCAAGCAGGACTATCTGATCTATTTTATCAATGCAGTGCTAAAAAGTTTTTTGCTGGTTCCTCTTCTCGAGTGCAGCTATCAGATAT
>JBCECD010000457.1:0-1846 GCA_039206745.1 Bdellovibrio sp.
TCTTCAGGTCCCTGAAACCTGTGCAGAGATGCGTTTGCCAGGAGGGAAGTCCCTCGCGGGACCGAGAGGTGAGCAAAGAATACGGCCTTCTTGTAAAAAATTCGTGAGCTCCAGTTTGAATTTCATTGAGATTTATTGAGGTGCTACTAAGTGTGGCAGGAATGTTGCTAGGTTTCTGGCTATGGGAGCGAATATGAAGCATTTATTGGCGGTATTGGTGGGTCTTATGGGGCCTTGTGCAGGGATGGCTCAAACAGGTGGAGTCCTGTGGAAAATCACCCAGCCGGTTTGGAATGAAGGCCACGAACGCCAGTTCGGCGAGTTTGTCACGCAGTTGGGAATGGCTGTTGAAAAAAGACAGTGTGGCAAAGTCGATACATGCCTGCGTCTGCCTTCGGCCAATCCCTACGTGCGCAATGATCCGCCCGGTTTAAAATATTATGCAGACTGTGCGGATCTGCCCTATTATTTGCGATCCTACTTTGCCTGGAAAAATGGTTTGCCGTTTTCAATGGTGAGCGAAGTTCTGCCTTTAAATCCCGAGGATGCTAAAAATAAAAAGTTGGATGTTCGCTATTCTCCCTCAGGTAATTATGTCAGCAAACGATATGATGTGGTGGCGAAGGATGGCTTTTTCAAGGCGACCTATCCGCAGGCTTTGGAGATTTTGAACAATGTGGTTCCAGCTGTGACGTTCTCAGCTTCCTATCGCATGAGTGGCGAGCAGGATAGCGAGCTTTTTACGGACTTCTATCCGGTTAAGATATCTCGTCAGTCATTGCGTCCGGGAACAGTGATCTATGATCCGGCTGGACACGTGGCGATCGTCTATAAAGTGACGGACGAAGGCCGGATTTTTTATATCGATGCTCATCCGGACAACTCTTTGACCACAGGTATGTACACTCCGAAATTTGCTCGGAGCAAGCCGGCTCACGGAGCCGGGTTCAAAAACTTCCGTCCGCTGAAGCTGGTTGACGCCAAGGGCAGTGCGAATGACGGATATGTCGGAGGCCGGATCGTGGCTCTGACGAATGCCCAACTTCCTGCCTACGGAACGGAGCAGTTTTACGGCACGCAAAGAGATCCCGGCGGCTCCTGGAATAAAGGAAAGTTTTTTCTGAACAATCAACAGCTGAACTATTTCGACTATGTTCAGATGACCTTGATGCAGGGAGAGCAGCACATTGATCCTCTCAAAGATATCGCCCAACTAACGGAAGATATTTGCACCAGCCTCGTGGACCGGGTTGAGGCTGTGGAGGGGGCTCGTAAGGCAGGTATTCACACAAAACCGCATCCTTCACGTTTGCCTCGGAATATCTATGGTACGGATGGGGAGTGGGAAAACTATTCGACGCCGTCGCGTGATGCTCGTTTGAAAGTGTCTTTCATGGATCTTCTGTCTCAGGCCAAGTCCTATCTCGAGCGCTATCAAAAAAGAGATCCGGCTATTCGTTATACGGGAGGAAATCTCGCCGCAGATCTTTTGAATGTCTATGCGGAAAAAGCCAAAGCTTGCCAGTTCTCCTATGTGACGAGCCAGGGAAAAACAATGGTTTTGAATTTGGAGGCTGCTCGTCAGCGTTTGTTCCAAATGAGTTTTGACCCTTATCATTGTCCTGAGTTGCGTTGGGGAGCGCGTTTAGAGAGTGAAATGGCAGGATGTGCGGATGATTCGAATAAATTAGCTTGGTACGAGCGTGAGCGTTGGTTGCGTTATCAATACGAACGACGGTACGAGGATCGTATGGACTATTCTTTGGAAGAATTGACCGGTCCTCTTCCCGGAGCGGGTATTGCTGCGCCTCCGGAAGTGGATATTGTTGAGTATCTAAAGCGCAAT
>JBCECD010000457.1:1856-2302 GCA_039206745.1 Bdellovibrio sp.
ATATGTAGAGCCACCTGAGTAAATATCGGAAGGGCCTTATTTAAAAAGAGGCCTGTTTACTTTACGGAATTTGTTGCCTGCCAGAATTTGTATCAGGTTAGCAAGCTCAAGACCACGTTTCCCAAATTTTTGAGCTATCTTGTGGATGGTGACAGGTTCGTATTTATAATTAGCTAGATAGTTATGAATGACCTCTGATGTGAGTTGCCCAGGCTTCTTTTCAAAATACAAAACTTCAAAAAGAGAGCGTTCTACGGAGTAGCCCCTAAGCTTAACCAAGTTAATTTCAAACGGAATGGTATTAAATATCTTGTTGGTTCGATAGACACTGATTAAATCAGTACTATTGCGAAGCTTTGAGTCTGTATTGACATCAATGTCAATGACAGACGGCTGGTCGGTGGTGAGCTTGTAGTTATAAAGCAGCGTTCGCTTTGAAATCACTG
>JBCECD010000458.1:0-2272 GCA_039206745.1 Bdellovibrio sp.
AGGCCGTCAGCCTGCTCATCGGCCTGAATCAGGCCGGAGCAGAAGTTTTTTGCTTCGCTCCTGATATTGAATTCCCGACTCTCAATCACATCACAGGCCAACCTCAAAATGAGAAACGCAATGTTCTCACTGAGGCGGCCCGCATTGCTCGAGGTCATATTCAGAATTTGAATCTTTTAAAAGCCTCTGACTTTGACGCCGTGGCTTTTCCCGGCGGTTTTGGCGCCGCCAAGAATTTGAGCAATTGGGTGGAGAAAGGTTCTCAATGCCAGGTTCACCCTGAAGTGCAAAGAGTGATTGTGGACTTCCATGCTGCAAGCAAGCCGATCGGCGCCATCTGCATCGCTCCGGTTTTGCTGGCGAAGGTTTTAGGTTCTAAAAAAATCACCGTGACGATTGGTGAGGATGCGGAGACCGCCGCAGAAATTCAAAAAACCGGAGCTGTGCATGAGACCTGCCCGGTTGATGACTATATCAGCGATCGCGAAAGCAAGATCGTGACCACTCCTGCTTATATGTATGGATCAGCCAAGCCTCACGAAGTGTTCAAGGGTATTTTTGGTCTGGCTCATGAGCTGGTTGAGTGGGCATAATTGATTTACGAGAGAAGATAAAGGAAAATTGAAGAATGAAAAAAGTGGTGGCTCTGATCTTCGGAGGAAAGTCGGCGGAACATGAAGTGTCGTTGCGTTCGGCAAAAAATATTGCGGATGCTTTGGATAAGGATCTCTTCTCGCCTGTCCTGATTGGAATTAGCAAAGAAGGCAGCTGGTATCGCTTTCAAAATTCTGAGATCTTTACTTTGGTAACAAAAATTTCTGACCAAGCCTTACCCGCTCAAGCAGAGCCTGTGGCCTTGATCTGCCAGCAGGGCAAACCCGTTCTTCACTCTTTGACTCATCATACTCATTCGCCTGTGGACATTGCTTTCCCGATCCTTCATGGAACCATGGGTGAAGATGGAACCATTCAAGGTTTATTCAAAATGGCACAATTGCCTTTTGTCGGCTGTGGCGTCTGGGCTTCTGCCGCAGGTATGGATAAAGAGGTGATGAAGCGCATTTTTGTTGAGGCAAAAATTCCTAATGCTCGCTACATGCTTTTAACGCCCTCTCAACCTCACTCCTATGAGGAGATCTCAGCGCAATTAGGTTCTCCCTTTTTTATCAAGCCTGCAAATGCGGGGTCTTCCGTGGGTGTGCATAAAATTAAATCTGCTGCAGATTTTAAAACCTCTTTGCAGGATGCCTTTCAGTTCGACACAAAAGTCCTGGCGGAAGAGTTTGTGCAAGGTCGAGAAATTGAGTGTGCCGTCATGGGACACAACAACAATCCTCAAGCATCGCTTCCTGGAGAGATTATTCCGCAACATGAGTTTTACTCTTATGATGCAAAATACATAGATGACAATGGAGCTCTTTTAAAAATTCCCGCTCCGCTCTCTCCTGAACTGCAAGAGAAAGCCCAGGCTCTGGCGAAGAAAACTTACCATGTCATGGGTTGCGATGGTTTAACTCGCGTCGACTTCTTCCTCAAGGCCAATGGGGAGTTCTATGTGAATGAGATCAACACCCTTCCCGGGTTTACGAAAATTTCAATGTATCCCAAGATGTGGGAAGCTACAGGTGTGTCATACAAAGATCTTGTGACCAAACTGATTCAGTTCGGATTTGAGAGACACAAATGCGAGGAAAAACTTAAAACCAGCTACCTGGATTAAGACTGTGCAATATAAAAATCTGTTAAGAAACTTCAGTTTTAAAAAAGTCCTTTTTATCCGATAAAGGACTAATGGGTTTACGCAGATTTTGGAAAGATCTCTCAGTTTCAAATAAATTATATGCCGTGATTGGGTTCATGGCGCTTCTGATCGCATTGGAGCTGCTTTCTTTATATTTTGCCATGAACACCCTCTCCTCCGTACGCGGCTTCGTCACCGGAGAAAGTTTGTGGTCCAAGGCGCAAAAGGATGCGGTGATCACACTCCATAAATACGCCCGCACCAAAGACCCTGTCTTCTTCAAAAACTTTCAGGATAATTTGCAGATCCCCTTGGGAGATCGCAAAGCTCGGCACGCTCTTTCTCAGAACCCTCCTGATCTACAGGCGGCAACCGAAGGTTTTTTACAGGGGAAGGTTCATCCGGATGACATTCCCGGCGTGATCAGCTTGATTCAGAAATTTCATAATTTTGAACATATCAAAAAAGCCCTGACGATTTGGCATGATGCTGACGTTCTCACACTACAGATTATTTCTTCCGGTGAAGAGC
>JBCECD010000459.1:0-2264 GCA_039206745.1 Bdellovibrio sp.
AGATCGACATTCTTCGCTGCGTATTCTGCGGTTTCTGTGAAGAAGCCTGCCCGGTGGATGCAATCCTGTTGGGCCCTGAATGGCAGACTCCGGGTGTGAACGGTGCAAACTTCATCTACGACATCAATCATCTGGCTTACCGTCCAAATCTTAAAGGTGGTATCCAAACGCATGTCGATGATAAGGAAAGACATAAAGCCGGAATTTAAACTTTTTTACTGACCTGGTCGTTTCGCTTTGTGATGGAGACGGCAAAGAGAAGAAGTTAAATGGAAGAGCCGAGGGGCCTCTTCGGCCCACTGTTTTCCTCCGGGTGAACTGGCCGCACAGATCAGAGAGGCAGAGGAGCTCTTCTCATTCTGAGACAGACTGGGCTTTCTACTATTTTCCAGTTTTTAACTGGAGTACATAGTATGACAAAGAGGCGCGCTCATCTTCGGTCAAAGCCTTGAAGGGAGCCATGGCTGTTCCCGGGATGCCATTTGCAATAGTTTTCATGATATCTTCGGGTTTATCACCGTTCACGAATGTGGCAGTTTTAAAGTCACGCGGTTTAGGTTTCATCATTTTTCCGGCAGGACCTGCACCATCTCCTTTGTCTCCATGGCATGCTTGGCAGTTTTTAATATACAACGCTTTACCTGCCTCGAGACGGGCTGGCGTTGAAGGGGGAGCTTTGGCTGACACTTCTTGAGTGGTGACGGTGAAGGCCAGAGATGCTGACAATAATACAAATTGCAGTTGAAATTTCATTTTGAGACTCTCCATATTGAATCAAATTAATGTTACCTGTTATCGGAATAAAAGTCCTCTTATTCATCCACCTGCTAGGTTGAATTTGATCAAGATTTGACAGCCAGGGGTTCAAGTCTTGCCGGTTCAAACCGAGTTATAGGGACACTTGAAATGAAAGCGGAGTTGTAACTTTCATGAAGCTCAGTTTAGAAACAAAAATAGCAGTTTTGATCACATTACCACTTATGGCCTTTGTTACTCTCAGTGGCTTTTATATATGGGGCAATTGGCAAAACTATCAAACGTCGAAGCAGACTTTGATCATAACCAAGATCTTCGATACCACCGCCAATCTGGTTAAAGGATTGCAATCGGAAAGGGCTGGGGTCGGAGCCATTCTTATTGGTTCGTCCAATCTCGAGAAAGCCAAACAGCAAAGAGAAGTGTTAAATACCACAGTCCAGGAGTTCTATTCCTACATAGAGGAAAGCTCTTTGCCTCAAGAAATGAAAAATTCGCAGAAGTCCGTTGCTGAGGATCTGGCAAAGATTCGGGAGAGCACCGACCAAGACATTACCGGGGAGATTTTTGAATCTTATAATCAATTGATCTCACGCCTGGTTCAATTTGAAGTGCAAGTGGCTCGCCAGATTTCTCTGGCCGATGTTCAGTCTAATCTATTGAGCATCAATATTCTGGAACAGTCACGGGAGTCGGGCACTCGTTTGCAATCCATGCTGCTCCCGATCTTGTTGTCCAATGCTCCTTTGAGTACAGCCAATGTGGCGAAGATGGAAAAGCTGTATAACGGGATCGTAGGGAATATAGAAAATCCTCTGCTGGATGTTTCCCCTGAGGTTCGCAAAAGCCTTGATGACTTCCAACAAAATCAAGACTGGCAAATGATCTCGATGATCTATGATGCTATCATCGCCAAGTCGGCGGAAGGTCAGTACGGTTTGGACATCGAAGGTTTCAATGAAGCCATGGCCAAAGCGGTTCAGCTTCTCGATGGTCCGATTGATCAGATTTTGACTGAGATTCGTGGTCAGGTTCATGAGGTGACGAACAAAGCTATTCAGTCGGCTTTGATTATGTCGATTCTGATTGTGATTTCCACTTTGAGTATTTTTGTCATTGTCAGAGTGTTCACCGCGCGTCTTTCAAGAACTTTGGTGAAAATCGCGGAGAATCTGATGGACAACGCGGAGAATGTCTCCCATGCGGCGGAAAATATGGCGGTGACAGCGGAGAGTCTGTCTGCTGCCACCGCGGTCCAGGCGGGATCTCTGCAACAGACCACCTCCAGTGTTGAGAAGATTTCAGCGACAATCACGACCAATGCGGAGAGTGGAGTGCAAGCCGGTGTGCTTTCGAATTCGGCGAAGAGTGCCGCACAAAAAGGTGAAAATGAAATATCTAAATTAATTGAGGCCATGGGAGAGATCGCTGCCAGCTCAAAACGGATCGAAGAGATTGTCACGGTGATTGATGATATCGCCTTCCACACCACTCTCTTGGCTCTGAAC
>JBCECD010000460.1:0-2243 GCA_039206745.1 Bdellovibrio sp.
GAAGAGAGCTCTCCTGTCGCCAGAAAATGAGTGTGACTGTCATAGAGACGTGGTATTTCCAAAAACATAAGGCCCTCTGTTTTAGCAGAGAGCCTTCATAATTTTAAGTAAATAATAATTTCTTAGCGCGGCACTGGAATTGGCGAGGTCCCCGTTCCAATACCGACACCAATACCCACTCCCGAAGAACCAGGAAGTGGCGTAATACCCGAGCCAAGACCAATTTGACTGCTGCCATAACCATAATAGCCGCTGCCAATTCCCAACGAACCACCAATGCTCAAGCCACCACCGTATTGAACTTGCTGGATTCGGCTCAAGAGGCTGTAAAGCTCTTGTTGCAAACCAGCGACCACTTGCTGTCTCTGCATTTGTTGCTGCATATAAGACTGTTGCTGTTGCATATAAAACTGGTACTGCTGCTGTTGCATTTGCATCATTTGTTGTTGCATTTGCATAGATCCCATCGGGTCCATACCCATCATACCATTCATGCCCATCATCGGATTCATCATAGGGTTCATACCCATCATTGCACTCAGCGGATTGAAACCCATGCCACCGTTGAGCCCCATCATAGGATTAATGCCCATCATTGGGTTCATAAATGGATTCATATTCATGTTGAGGCCACCATTGATTCCAAGCATAGGATTCATACTCATCATTGGGTTCATCATCGCCATCAATGGATTGTTATACGCGCCATTGATGCCCCAAGGTCCCATACCCGGCAAGAAGGCTCCAGAGGAAGCAAACGGATTCATCATCGCCGAGGCATAAGGATTTCCCCACATGCCGTTGCCATTCATAGCACCATAAGGACTCATCATCCCATAAGGCCCACCGTTCATTCCGGCACAGCCAAAAGCACCGGCACCAATTCCACCACCGATCGCTCCATAAATGCCGCCGCCACCGCCGATGGCCTGAGAAAGCCCGGTCGCAATAAACGGAAAGCCGTAGCCCCATGCGGGATACGGATTGGATGGATAACCCAAATCCGCCGCCGCGTTGATAGCATGCTTGTTAGCACTGTAACCCAAGCCGATAGCCAAAGCTCCCAGCCCTACGTTACCAATCACGGAGCCCCAATTTGTCTCAGGCTTTCTGTAGGCGTAACCAGATCCACGAGCCGCACAATCAGGGCAGTAGTCCCCCTCGGTCTCGCTCATTTCACGGCGACGCTCTCTCTCTTCAAACTTCTTGTCTTCCTTAGCTACTTTGATTTCATCTTTAGCGGCTTCGATATAGGCTTTGAGATCTTCCACTTCAGTTTGCAGTTTCACTGCGGCGTTCTGCGAAGTTCGGTATTCAGTCAGACTCTTTTTACATTCCGCGGAGTTGGTGCGATTTTTTTCTTTATTGCTGATCTCACTGTCTTCGCACACTTTTCCTAAAACATTTCCCTTTTTGGATTTATCGCAATAATCAAACCATTTTTTCATCGGAAAGCCATTTAACTCAACACCCTCGGCCTTACCAATAACCTGAGATCCCTCAACTCCTTCAGCAATGACATTAACAGGGAAGCCTTTGTAAGCATCACATGTTCGTGAGTCATCAATATGAGCAAAGATATCCGAGGTATAGGCTTCATCAATGGCATTCTCAATTTTCTTGCGAGATCGCTCCTTGTTGCGCTCAGCCCTTTTTCTTTCATTTTCCTTGGTGCGCAGTTGAGACTGCCACTCTTTGATCTCGTCTTGTTTTTCTTTGATCACATCATCATAACTGGAAGCGCTTTCCGCTCCTGCATACTCATAAGGGCAAGCCTGCATGCCGCCATACATTCCCGCCGTCCATTGCTGGGCCTGGGCAGAAACCGCTATAGTCATTGCTGTGACTGGAGCTACGATGCGCATCCAAATTTTCATACTACGATCTCCTGATGAAGGATAAAATTCTTCCACAATTACTCATCGTCAGGAGCGGCTTAAGACTTGACTCATTTCTGAGCAAAAATATTGAAAGATTCTGATTTTCGACCAAGGTCTGTATCTTTCATAAATCTTTCACATTTAGGATCCATGCCATCATCCGTGACAACATACGGGACTTTGTGAGTAAAATTCCTTTACACAGTCCTTACTCAAATCCTACACTAACTGACATGACGAAGCACACAATTCTTTGTGTTGATGATGAAATAGATAATGTCGAGGCTCTCGAACGTCTTTTTCGTAAGAAATACCATGTTTTAAAAGCCACTTCTGGTAAAGAGGCGCTGGCTCTGCTGGCCG
>JBCECD010000461.1:0-2233 GCA_039206745.1 Bdellovibrio sp.
CCGTCGACATTCTGAAGCCTTATTATGAGAGCAACAAAAAGAACTTTGAGTATCTGATTCTGTTCGCGTCGGCAGCAGCTCGCGCGGGTGATGTCCAGATCGCGGTGGGCTCTTATTATTCCGCCTATAAATTAAGTCCGCGCTCCAAGACCGGACGGCAGGCCCTCTATCAATCTGCGTTCCTGAGTTATCAGTTCCAAGATTATGACGGAGCGGCTCGGCGCTTTCAGGAATTTATGAAGGTGTATCCTAATTCGGGCTTGAACCGGGATGCCCAATGGCACTTGGCTTGGTTGAAATATTTAAAGGGAGATTATCAAGGCGCTTACAAAGCCTTTGCACATCTGAGCTCACAAAAGCGTCAGAATAAAAGAGCGTGGCGCTCTTTCCCTCAGGATCGCGTGACGTACTGGATGGCGATGAGTCTTTTCCGTCAAGGCAAGATTGAACCAGCGCGCTCCATGATGGCCTCTTTGGCGAAAGATCCTCTCTTGGGATATTATGCTGTGGCGGCGCAAGCGCGTCTGAAGAAGATGCAAGATATAGAGATGCCCAAAGTGGCACAGAGTTCTCTGCCCACACAACCGCGTATGATCTCGCGTTTTTCTGCGGGGGAGTTTTTGATGCCGACAGCTCAGGACTCATATCGTGCGGATGAGACGGAGTCCGAGGAAACTTTGGTGCTGACTCAGTACTCGGCTGAGGATGAAAAAGGTGAAGAGGAAGAGGCCGAAGTGGTCGACAATCCCGATATGAAGTCCATTGATGTGGCGGAAGAGGGCGAAGCCCCTGAAAGCTCTGTTGAGAAAGGCGTGCCTTTCTCCAATCCGGTGATGGTGAAGAGATTTGCCCGGGCTCGGGATATGATGTTGTTGGGCGAGTATGAGTGGGCGCGCTGGGATCTTTACGATATCGAGCGCAAGACTTCCAATCGCGAGTATTTGCGCACCCTCATGGGCGAGTACAATACCGCAGGTCATTTCAATCGGTCTTCTTATATCGCTCAAATCAGCTTTGGCACTCAGCGGGCATCGCAGGGTTTGGAAGCAGGCCGTCCTCTGTGGGAATTGGCTTATCCTCGCGCCTTCTCTAGTCATGTCGAGAAGTACACGCAAAAGTTTGCTGTGCCGGAAGAGTTGGTGTGGGGGATCATGCGTGCAGAAACTCACTACCGGCAGGATGCAATTTCTCCGGTGGGGGCCTTGGGGTTGATGCAGGTGATGCCGTTCACGGGCCATAAGCTGGCGACACTTCTAAGTGAGAAAGATTTTAAAGCTCCTTCTTTATTACAACCGGAAACGTCAGTGAAGTTTGGTTCGCGTTATCTGAAGCGTTTGATGGATCGCTTTGATAATACGATTCCCTTGGTGGCTGCAGGTTACAATGCCGGGCCTCATCGGGTGAAGAACTGGCTGATCAGTTTTGGTAATTTGGAAACCGATGAGTTTATTGAACACATCCCTTTCTTGGAAACCCGGAATTATGTGAAACGGGTGGTTTCAAACGCCTATGTTTACTCACAGTTGTACGGCAACAAAAAAGATCTTTTCCCTTATATGGCGGGTTCCGTTCCCGTGAAAGCGACGACGGAGTTGGCGGGAAAAGAAAATTGGGATGACATTTGAGCGAAGACTTATTTCGGTACGTGCTAAAAAAAATGATGGAAGTCATAGCGTCGTGGGTCGTGCTCGCGACGTTGACATTTTGTCTGCTTAAAATTCTGCCCGGAGGTCCCTTCGACGAGGATCTCAATCCGGTCGTGAAAGCTCAGCTGCAACAACAATGGCAATTGGATCGCTCCTGGTGGAGTCAAGCCGGAGCTTATCTGAGCTCTTTGGCCCAAGGAGACCTGGGAGTTTCGATGGTGCGCCCCGATCGTCCTGTGCAGGAGATTGTCCTGCAGGGTTGGCGCAACACTCTTTATTTGAATGCCCTGGCTTTGGCTGTCACTTTGGTCGGTGCCTTGTTCTTGGCGGTTTTGGCTTTGCGCTGGCGGCAGACCTGGCTGGAGAGTTGGATTGATCAGGCGGTGATCACCTGTTTGTCTTTACCGAGTTTGTTCTGGGGACCGCTGTTGATATATGCTTTTGGTTTTTATTGGAATCTGTTGCCGGTGGCTTTTTTATCCAGTCCCGTTCATTATGTTTTACCTCTGCTGACTTTGAGTGTGCGTCCCGGGGCGGCTTTGGTGCGAATTCTTAAAAATTCCATGTGCGAAAATATGGCTTTGGAC
>JBCECD010000462.1:0-2226 GCA_039206745.1 Bdellovibrio sp.
GACCCGAAATGATCTCAAACAGGTTCTGGCGTGGACAACAGTGAGCTCTTTGGGTGCGATGTTTATTTTAGTGGGACTGCATGAGCTCTATGCATGGAAAACTCTGTTTGTGTATATCATTGCTCATGCCGGCTACAAAGCCAGTCTCTTTCTATGTGTGGGAAACATAGATAAGAAAATGGGCACGCGAGACCTGCGCCAACTTTTTGATTTGCGCCGCGTGATGCCCATCACTTCCTTCAGTCTGCTTTTAGCTTCCGGCTCCATGATCGGGCTTCCCTTCAGCCTGGGATTTATCGCCAAGGAATATCTTTTCAAATCAGCTCTGCTGTTACCAGGACCAGCTTACATCCTCGTCGGCGTTCTGATTTGCTCAAGCGCTCTGTCTTTAGCCGTGACAGTGCGCTTGATGCACCCTTTGTTTGTACGCCAAGAAAACTCTCCCGAGCGCATTCGTATTCCCTGGCATCTATGGGCTCCTCCTCTAGTGTTGGCATCGGTGGGCTGGCTGTCCGTGATGTTTTTAGAGCCGCTCAATGATTATGTTATCATGCCCTTGGTTTCCTCTTTGGTCCTTGGGGAAAATGATTTGCGGGTCAAGCTGTGGAGCGGCTTCAACACTCCGTTCTTTTTGAGTTTGATGTCAATGAGTTTGGGGCTTTTGTTGTGGGTGATCGCCATTAAATATCTTTCACACTTTCAATTCAAATTTACTGGCGCTGTGCTCTTTGAAAACTTTTGGAATCAACTGGCTCGATTTTCAGATAAGCTCACACGCTTCCTGCAAAATGGCCGCCTCTCTTTTTACAGTCTTTGGATATTTATCGCTCTTGGGGCCGTGACTTTTTTTGAATACTCAATGCAGGAGTCTTTGAATATACCTTGGAGCAGCACTCTGCAAAACACCGGGTTGGTCAGTCTTTCTTTTCTGCTGATTCTTTCAGGTACGGCCTCTTTGGTCCTGATGCGACAGCCCTTGGCTTTGGTTTTAGCCAGCACCACCGTGGGCTTCGGCGTGGGGCTTTTATATATTTCTCAAAAAGCCATGGATCTTGCGCTCACTCAGATCGCCGTTGAAAGTATTTCTGTTTTCGTATTTATTCTGGCTTTGTTTCATCTCAATACGCGCGAGCGACCCCTCTCTCCCCTTTACCAATCTTTCCGCGCGGCCAGCAGCCTGATCTCGTTCATCACGCTTTATCTTATCAATCTGGCCCTCAGCCAGAAAGACACACTCTCTCCTGTGGGAAAGTTTTATCTCGATCACAGTGAGCCTCTCGGAAGAGGCTTGAATGCCGTCAATGTGATTCTGGTCGACTTTCGTGCCATTGACACCTTTGGTGAAATCACAGTCTTAGCTCTAGTCGGTCTCGGAGCCTTCTTCATGCTTCGTTTACAAAGGGCCCCCTTTCACACTCTCAAGAGCTCGCCACTTCTCGACAAGGCTTCGCGAGTTCTTATCCCTCTGCTTTTGACCCTGTCTCTTTATATTCTCTGGCGAGGCCATAACAAACCCGGTGGAGGGTTTGTCGGAGGACTGATTTTGGCCATCACCACGGCTCTGCATTTTTTTGTCTATGGGCGCACCCTCACCTTGCGACGGCTTAAGCTCTCTCCGAGCGCATGGGCTGCACTCGGACTGGTCGTAGCTCTGATCAGTGGCAGCATCGGCCCCCTTGTTTCCCAAGAACCTTTTTTCAGCGCCCAGTGGCTGGAAGTGACAACAACTGCGTTAGGAACTCCATTGCTTTTTGATGTGGGAATTTACTTTCTTGTCTTCGGAATCTGTCTGCATCTGCTCTTTTATCTGAGGAGGACCGAGCCATGATTCCATTGATCTCTTCACTGCTTTTTGCTGTCGGTGTCTGGCTGCTATTTTCGCGAGATTGGCTGCGCTCGATCATCGGTGTGTCCTTGGCCGGTCAAGGAGTGAATCTCACCTTACTTATGAGTGGCGGTGCCACCACTCAAGATCCATTGCCTCAGGCTTTAGTACTCACGGCTATCGTCATTGGTTTCGGTTTGCAGGCCTTTCTTTTGTATCTGGGAATCATGTATTTCAAACATCACAGCGGTGCCGATACGGATCACCTGAAGGAGGTGGAAGAATGATTCTCCTTCCTCTTCTCCTTTGTATGATTGCGGCCTTGGGCTCACTTTTACTCCGACGGCATCTTAAAGCCCTGAGAGTTTTTTCCCTGAGTTGCTCGACTGGTGTCGTTCTCC
>JBCECD010000463.1:0-1470 GCA_039206745.1 Bdellovibrio sp.
CCCGTGGCCCGTGCGCGAGGACCGTGTTCAGGTACGTCATCAGCACGACGGGGGGTCCATCCCGAAGCTGCGCGGCGACGTCGATCACGTCGCCCGGGGTCGTTCCGGCCCGCAGCGCCCGCTGCCCTGCGGCCTGGATCGTGGGACCATCCGCGAGAGGATCCGAGAACGGGATGCCCAGCTCGATTACGTCGGCGTACCGCGCCAGCAGGTTCGCATGCCGTGCGCTGGTCGCGACGTTCGGGTAGCCGCCCATCACGTACGGGATGAAGAGCGGACGCCCTGCCTCCCTGAAGGCCCGCTCCAGGCGGGCGGCCCCCTCAGGCATCGAGCCCACTTTCGAATCCATCAAAGCACAAGTGATCGACAAAATATGTCTGACTTGTCATAAAGCCGGAGGCCGTGCCTCCAGCATTCCTTTAGAAACCAAGGAAGAAGTCCTGAAGGGCTCCAATGAGGCCTTCGACGCCTTGATCGTTCCCGGAAAAGCTGAAGAGAGCGCCTTCTATCTCAGCCTCTTGCCCGATGAGGCTGCTCGCAAAGGCATTCGCAAAATGCCCACAGCTCGCGCTGTTCAAGCAAAACAAGTGGAAGACATCACGCCAGAAGAAATCAAGGCCGTTGAAGAGTGGATCAATCGCGGAGCTCCTTAACCCTTAAGACCGCTCTCGAACTCACCCTAAAAACTCGGTTAAAAGTTGAGTCGGATATTCAAAGTGACTCCTGGATTCCCCACAAAATTACGCAGCTGAATGAAGTCAATATTAGGAATCACTTCGTAATCTAAAATCTTTTTATAGAGAATGTGGCGCCACGACACCGAGAAGTTATAGCCATCCAATTGATAATTCGGTCGATTGATCGAAGTCACAGAAATGGTATAACCTAAACTCATCTTGTTGTTAAAAACCTGCCCTAAGGAAATACCATGCGTGACCGTATAGATATGGGGACGACTTTGATAATCGCCCTCGTTGATCAAAGTGATTGAGTACATGCGAGTCAGTTCCCACAAAAAATTCAGCGCCTGAAAGACGCCCGCACCCTTATTGGGATTGGCATAAAGCTCGAGCTCCGGATTTATACCGTAGGCGCCCATATCAACCAAACTTTCAAACTTTAAAGAGTGAGAAATCGCCGGCGTCCCTTCAAAAGTGATCCGCGGACGGAACGAGGTTCGCACCTCTCCCAACTTTTTAAAGAAGCCGATGGAAGCTCCATAGTTTGTATCCCTCGGTGTTTGACGCAAATACCGGTTTCGCGCTCCCCGCTCTTCTGTCTCATCGTAACTCGTGAATGTCAGTTGCCAATACTCTTCCACGTTCGGAAGACGCAGATCTATATTGAAGTTGAAGCTGCTCGCAAGATCATCGGCCTCGGAATAATACCCCGAGCTCTCCACCGTAAAAGACGAATCATTAGGCTTTTTCGTGTAGCGCTCGCCAGCTAAAAAGACATCCAACCCGTCAG
>JBCECD010000463.1:1480-2221 GCA_039206745.1 Bdellovibrio sp.
ATAAAAGAGCGTTCAAAAGTGCGCGGAGCTGTTTTAGTTTGAGCTCCCACTTTTGCAGCAAAAAGACTCAGCCCGACCATCACGGCAGACCATCTTTTCTTTTTACTCGCAAATTTTGGTTGTATTTTTCCGCTCAAATTTTAATCTCCCTATATGATCCACTGTAAACTGATTGCTCCAGCTTTGTCCTTTATTTTGTTTTTTCTCTTCATAAAGAGTGGACTTGCTTACACACCGCAAAGAGGAAATATTCATACCATTTTCGGTCCTTATATTTTTAAAACCAATTACGACAGTGAGTATTCTCAAGGCTACAACTCAGATTCCTTTGCCTGGATTATTCTCGGCGATGTGAATGACCGAGGCAGTCTGGAGATCAGCACTCTTTTTATGAACAAAATGTATTACCTCCGACAAGATGGTTACCTGTTGGCGGAAAAAGCTCAAGTCGTCCATGTCGCCGCAGGATATCGCTATTGGTTCGACAAACGCTGGAGTGCCTCTTTGTCACTTTACACGTCCTATCCCCTGGGAGACTCCGAAAAAATATATAATAACTTTCCTGCCGCGCAGGCGACTTCCACATCCGCTCAGGAAAATTCGGAGACAGGATTGGATATCGGCCTGCAAGGAGAAATCTGGAGCAGCGGTCGCTATGCCCTTGTACTGGAAACTCGCTACTCGTGGGCTCTCACTAAAAAACACAACGAGTTTTCTGATCAATACGGAGCCCTGTTAGGC
>JBCECD010000464.1:0-2191 GCA_039206745.1 Bdellovibrio sp.
CAAACGATAGTAGGCCAGAGCACTATAATAATGAGGCTCATCGTAGAGGAGCTTCTGGCAGAATCCAATGGCTCTGTCCAAGGCCTCCGTCGCCTGAGCATAGTCACCGGTTTCAAAATAAGTGCGGCCAAAGTAAGTGCTGGCAATACAGTCATCAGGAACAGAGCGCAGGGCCTTTGAAAAGGCCTCTCGAGCTCCGGAGTAATTTTTTTGATTGAACTTAGCTAACCCCAGATTGATATAAGCTTTTTCAGGCTGGGGATAGGTGAGATCTTCCAGGACTAAAGACAGTTCTTTTTCCGCTCCAGCGTAGTCGCTTTTTTCAATCAGCAGGCGCGCCAGATTATTGCGGGCTTCAGAGTATTGAGGCAGCAGTTTTATCGCCTCGCTGAAATGCTTTTCCGAAAGAACAAAGTGCTCACGGTAAAAGTAAACCAGACCTAAATTGTTTTGAATGGCAGCATTGGCGGGGTCCAGTTCTTCGGCTTTCAACAGTTCCCGGAGAGCGAGGGGGTAATTTTCAGCTTCAATGTGGGAAGAACCCAACCGAAAGTAGAGTTCAGCCTTTTCCTTGTTTTTTTGGCCCAAACTTGTGCAGCCCACGAGGGCAAATAAACTTAAAGCGAAAATCCATTTCTGCATGCTAAAAAGGTATCATTAGAGGTTTAAGAGTCAACCTTCTGAGGTCGAACCTCGCGGTTCGGCGTGAAAAACAAACTCCGCTATAGTTTCGACATGATCTGTCTGTGGGAACATTTCAAAAGCCTGCACACGGCGTAGCTCAACACGTGAGCCAGCTGCTCGCGCGCCCTCTATAAGCCAATTGATATCGCGAGCCAGAGAGACCGGGTGGCAACTGATGTAGATCAATTTGCGTGGAGCGGAGGCCCCCAGCGCCTGCATGATAAATTTGCTGGCTCCTCCCCGAGGGGGATCCATGATAACCAGATCTTCAGATGTGATAAGAGCACGGCGAAGATAATTTTCCACGTCAGAGAGGAAAAAGCGCACTCTTTTTTCCGAAGTAAGAGCGTGAGCTCGCTCAACCAGCTTTGGATTGAGCTCGACGCCTGTAATTTGGGATTTTTTATAATATGTAGCCACAGGAAATGTGAAATTACCAGAGCCTGCATAGAGGTCATAAATACGGGGGTAGTTTTGATCTTCACCAGCCCATTTAAGGGCTGTTTGCACCAAATCCTCATTCTGAAAACGATTGACCTGAGAAAAACCGATACCATCATCGTCTTCGCTGATCAGACCATAACGGATCTCCTGAGAGTTCGTGAGATACATCTCCAGGCGCTGCAAACCTCGTGGATTTTGATTCTGAATCCAGGAACGCACTTCGGGTATTTTCTGAGCAAGGGTTTCTTCCGTGATGGGACAATCTTGAATTGTCACAATGTCATGGGAATGCCGAGCAAAAAAACCGAATGAACCCTCTTTAAATTTAGGTTGAATGCGATTGCGATAACGCCAAGAGCGAGGACTTGCTTGAATTGGTAAGTATTCAAATTCCAGTTGCGGATTGAATTTTTTGATTGTCTCAAAAACCAAAGATTCTTTTTGTCGGCGCTGTTCTTCCTCTGTGAGATGTTGCCAGTTGCAGCCTCCACAGGTGGCAGCGGCAGGACAGGGTGGAGAGCGGCGGTGAGGGCTGGGCGTGAGAACCTTTACTAAGTGTGCTTCTGCAAAATTTTTTTTGACGGAAGCAATTTCTACTAAAACTTCCTCCCCAGCGCATGTATCGGGGACAAAAATAACCAAACCGGCATGACGAGCTATGCCCGCGCCACCGACAGCTAGTTTTTCAATTTGCACTTGGACTTGAGAACCAACAAGGGGAGCAGAAGCTCCCCTTGAATCGTTTTTTGTAGACATGAATAAGGCAACTTTTCAGTTATTAAACGTTGCAGATCTCGTGCTTTTCGAAGAACAAAGCCAATTCGCGAGCTGCAGAAGCTGCGCTGTCAGAGCCGTGCACGGCGTTTTCACCAACGTTGTCACCGAACTTAGCACGAACAGTTCCAACAGTTGCTTTCTTAGGATCTGTAGCGCCCATGATTTCACGGTTTTTCGCAACAGCATTCTCACCTTGCAAGCACATCAAAGTCACAGGGCCAGAAGTCATGAAAGAAACCAACTCGCCAAAGAAAGGACGCTCTTTGTGCTCAGCATAGAACTCTTC
>JBCECD010000465.1:0-2146 GCA_039206745.1 Bdellovibrio sp.
GATCACATCTTTGTGAATAAATTGACCTACGGTTTGCGGGTCCCTTTTAGCGAAAACTGGTTGGTAAAATTCAATGAGCCTCAGCGCGGGGAAGTGATCGTCTTCAAATACCCTAAGGACATGAGCACGTTCTTCATCAAGCGTATTGTGGGCGAGCCTGGCGATAAGATTTATTATGAGAATGGAACTCTTTATATCAACGACAAACCTGTTGAGAAGAAAGTTCCGACCAATATGGATGATTTTGCATGGCTGCGCGATGCGGACTTCCAGCGCGATGGCAATACCAATGATGCCAAAGAAAACTATGTTGAATTCACTGAGGATCTGCCGGGTGGAAAAAATCATGCGATTCTTCTGCGCAAGGGTGATATTTACGAAACCTTTGGGCCGGTGACGGTGCCACCTGATCACTTATTTGTGATGGGGGATAATCGTATGAACTCTTCTGATGGACGTGTATGGGGATTTTTGCCCAAGCAAAACATCTTGGGTCGCGCGATGTTCGTGTGGTTGAGTTGTGAAGAGACAGTGCCTGCTTTGCCATTCCTGTGCAACCCATTGACGACTCGCTGGGGCCGCTTCTTCCACTCTGTGAATTAATGAATGCCTGAAGTTTCTGAGTCAAAACCTCATTTGAAGGGAACTTGGAATCAGGCGATTCTCACTTTTCTTTTTCCGATTGTTTTAGTGATGGGATTGCGTTGGGCTCTGATCGAGCCCTTTGTTATTCCCTCAGGCAGTATGATTCCCAATTTGTTAGTTCACGATCATATTTTAGTGCATAAATCAGCCTATGGCTTGCATGTGCCCTTTATGGATCAATGGCTGGTGGAGTGGTCTCGACCTCAAAGAGGTGAGATTGTGGTTTTTAAATATCCTGAAAATCCTGATGTCTATTATATCAAGCGTCTGATCGGATTACCGGGAGATACGGTGGAAGTGCAAAGTGGACGGATTTCTATCAATGGCACTCCTCTTCCGATTGTTCCCTTTGAAAGCCCTGATGAGGAAAAAGGTTTTTACTACTACAAAGAAACTCAAGGCGATGTCTCTTACGTGGTGCGATTTTTTTCTGATAAGCTGGATGGAGACCTGCAGGTTTTCAAAGTCCCCGAGGGGCGCTTCTTTTTCATGGGTGACAATCGGGATCAATCCAGTGATTCGCGCTTTTGGGGTTATGTCAAGAATGACTATATTGTCGGCAGAGCCTCACGAATTTGGTTGTCCTGTCATAGCACTCTGCCGACCATGACTTTCGTGTGCGATCCTTCGCAAATTCGCTTTGAGAGACTGTTTAAAAAAATTCAGTAGGGCTCTCGATAAAATAAATCAGAACCCTGTGATTTGCAGAGTGGTAGCCAAAACACCCTCGCTGCCCTCGCCCATATTCCATGCAACATAGTAACCCAGCACCAGACTCACTGGAATCACATAACCCAAGGTGGTTTCCAGTTTCAACTCGGCTCCCGTACTCCAGAAGGAGCGGTGAAGGTTGATCGCCTCATCGGCATTCGTTTTTTCATTGAGAAAGGTTCCTTCAGCGGCTGTGCCGTCGGCAACAAAAGCTCCTGAAAGACGACGGAAGAACAGAGGATCTGTGCCCGAACCGCGATAAATATTTCTGAGCGGAAAGCGGTATTCCAAATTGGTAGAAATCAAATTGCGACCGAAAACCTGTCCTCGGCGATAACCGCGTAAAATATATTGGGGTAATGGACTGTCAGGAATAAAGACCAAAGACTCTGTTGAAGCTCCATAGACTGAAGAAATATGTTCAGGAGTGTGGAGACCATTGATTCGCAACATGAGGGCGTGATGTGAAGGTAAGAAGGAAGATAAATAAACCTCACCTCCCGCAGTCCACTGCGAATGATTGAGATAGCCTTCTTGCTGAATATAATTATAAAAGCCGATATAGGCTCCCAGGCCTGACTCTGGAGAGATCTGCTCTCCGGCTTTTGAATAGTTGGTGTAATTGAGAGTGGTGTAAGGGCCTGTTCGCTTGGTTGTTGAGTACGGAGTTTCTCTCTCCATATACAACCATCCCAGTTGCCAGCTGGCGTATTTCGAAAGCCAAAAGACATCGGGTAAAGCCGCCAGAGCAGCTCCTAAGTCGTCCAGTTCGTAATCCGTGGTGCCCAGA
>JBCECD010000466.1:0-2131 GCA_039206745.1 Bdellovibrio sp.
AGTTTGTTTCTTTTAGGACCTCGTCAGACAGGGTAGTCCACATATTTGCGACAGCATTTTCCGAAGGCTCTGTATATTAATCTTCTCCGTCATTCTGAATATCAGCAGTATTCCTCGAGTCCCGCAAAGTTTCGCGAGACCATTCAATACTTTGCTGAAAATAATGATGAAAGACTTGTTATTGTGGATGAGGTTCAAAAGTTACCGGCCTTGCTGGATGAGGTTCATGACCTGATTGAAGGTGATAAGTCTTTGCGCTTTATTCTAACGGGAAGTAGTGCGAGAAAATTAAAGAGAGGAGGCGCGAATCTTTTGGGCGGAAGAGCATCGAGGTTTTTCTTCTATCCTCTTTGTTATCCTGAGCTGGGAACGGCGGGAATTCAGAAATGGAAAGAGCGGTTGCTTCATGGGGCTTTGCCGTCCGTGGTCGACTCCTCGGATCCTATGGCGGATCTGCAAGACTATGTGGGAATGTATCTGCGCGAAGAGGTTCTGGCGGAAGGTCTGACTCGCTCTATAGATAACTTCTCTCGTTTTCTGAACTTTGCGGCATTATGCAATGGCGAGCAGATCAATTTTGCATCTTTGGGCTCAGATGCTCAGCTTTCTCCCAGCACGGTCCGCAGCTATTTTGAAATTTTACATGACACTCTTATCGGTCACTATTTGCCGGCTTTTCAGGGGACAGAGAAACGCAAGGCTGTGGCGACGGCCAAATTTTACCTGTTTGACTGTGGTGTCGTGAATGCCTTGCTAGGAAGAACGAGTGCTGCTGCTGGAACGCCCGAGTACGGGAAACTTTTGGAGCAGGCTCTGTTGGGGGAAATAAAGTCATATCTGGAGTACAAAAAGATTCCTAAAAAATTGGAGTATTGGCGTTCCACCTCTCAATTTGAAGTTGATTTCCTTGTGTATTCAAAACTGACAGATATTGTTGCCATCGAAGTGAAGGGAAGTGTCAACCCATCAGGTAAAGACTTTAAAGGACTGTTTGCTCTCGAAGAGGACGTTAAGCTGACCCGTAAGATCGTCGTTTGTATGGCGGACACTCCTCGTAAAACAGAAGAGGGTGTAGAGATTTTACCTCTGGAAGTGTTTTTAAAAAAATTATGGGACGGACAAATTATAAAATCATAAGCAAGGAAAAGAAATGGTGAAGACGTGATTTCACGGAAGAATCGTCACGCTGTCTGTGTTCACTCGTGCAATCTCCATAATATCCTCTTTGGAAAGTCCGACTTGGCTGGAGCGGATCACGACTTCAACGCCTAAGGAGACTAAACTTTTTAAGTCTTCTTTCGTGGCGTTCGAGTTGACATTGTAAACGAAGGGCTTGCCTTGTTGAACCAGAGTGCGCAGATCCGTGGCGGCCAGACCTGAGGTGGAACTGATGATGATCAATTGTGCGCCCGCTTTGGCGATTTCAGGCAGATATTCTTTCGCGATACGGTTGCTGTCGACATAGAGAGCGTAAGAGCCGGCGCGAGCCAGTTCGAGAAGGTCTTCCCGGGAATAGGATGTCTTGGCGATAGAGATGCCAATTTGAATGTTTTTATTTTTAAGCATAGTCAGGGTTTCAGTTTTGTTGGTGATGCCCATTTGATTCTGGCAGTAAGTGACTTTGGCTACTTTGGCGATGTCATGCACATCATAACTGGACAGGGCGGCGCTATCGCCGGTGAGGCATTCCGAAAACTGAGGGGGCAGCGCTGCGTGCCCTGACAAAGAAGCGCCGCTTAAAGCCATCAAAGTGAGGAAAGGAGTTGAGAACTTAGCCATAAAAACCTCCGGGAAGAACCCTGATCTTCCCGATTTGCTTTGGCAGAGTCAAGCGAACGGGCCCAGAATAAGGACTCTAGCTTGTAATTTAAGTTGTTGAAAGAAAAGAGGAATTGTGAAAGCTCAGGGTTCGCGGGGAAGAACCTAAAAATGGAGAAAAAGCTTGCTTTTCACTCCTGTTCGCCCTAAAACGGTGAGTCCGTATTACAACTGACCAAGGCAATGGTTAAGAGCTGTCCCGACCGGGAGAGACGCCTTATCGGTGGAAGGTAAGATCTATGAAAATGCGCACTCATTCTGGCGCTAAAAAACGTTTGAAAGTTCTTTCAAGCGGTAAAGTGAAGAAAAAAAG
>JBCECD010000467.1:0-2130 GCA_039206745.1 Bdellovibrio sp.
CTCCTGCCCCTGGGCACTGAGAATCGGGGGTTCCAACCTATTTTGGGCGGCAGCTTTGAGAATATCTCCTTGAACGGTTCCTGTTTAAAAATCAAAGCACCTTTCTACAGCAAAAAAGACTTCATCAACCTCAGCTATCAAAACAAAGAGGGTGAGTATGTCTCTGTCGAAGGGCAAGTGCGTTGGACTCAGTGGAATGAGAAAGAACAAATTCAAGAGCTAGGACTTCAGTTTCTCACCCAAGGTTGATTCTTTTCCCTAGAACGTTCTGGTAACGCCGCACCAACCATGAGCAAGATATTGCCTCCCTGACCTTTCTGTGAGTTGATTCTAAGGTGAGGGAGGCTCTCTGTGAATTTCTGGGATCAATGCACTTCAAAAGGTTTCCTGATGCGTTGGCTGCTGCTGTTTTGCTTTTTGGCAGCCTTTATTTATATTAATTGGCCCTTCATTATTCCAATGGCTATCGCTGGTATCTTTGCTCTGGGTCTGCATGATTTCATTAATTCCCTCAGCCGCAAATTGCATGTACGCAGAAGATACAGCATCTGGATCACTCTCTTGGCCGGCATGACTATTTTGTGGGTGCCACTTTCTCTGGCTATCTACCGTGTTGTGGCCTATGTCAGCCAGCCGCAGATTTTTGAAAGAGGCCGCATTCTTTCCCAAGTTCATTCTCTAAAGAATTTTATTCTCGATATTCTTCGCCGGATCTCTTCATGGACCGGAGTGGATGTGGCAACTCCTGCGCGAGAGGTCTTCGACACTCTCTTACGCAAAACAGGTGAGCTTCTTTTGAACTACTCCAGTGAGTTCTTCACACAACTACCAGCTATTCTTTTGGCAAGTTTTGTATTCCTGCTGTTTCTGCTGATGCTTTTAGCAAAAGCCGAGGAGATTAAATCTTTTATTCACAAATCCAGTCCTTTTAATTCCGGCATGACCAACGCCCTCATCGCTGTCTTTAAAAAAAGCTGCTCAATCACCCTCTTTTCCACTTTTGTGATTGGCCTTATTCAAGCGGCGGTTGTGGGATTGGGAAGTTTGATTTTCAACGAAGGTGATTTTTGGCTGGTGCTCACTATCACTTTCTTTGTCTCATTCATTCCGGTGATTGGAGCGGCTCCTGTCGGCTACCTTTTGGCACTCTTGGCTTTTTTGGGAGATCGCACGGGATCGGCGATTGGCTTGACGGTTGTAGCGACCATTGCCGGCAGCATCGACAACGTCCTGAAGCCCTTTCTGGTTTCAGGGGAAAATGAAATCTCTCCCATCCTAGGATTTACGAGCGTGGTAGGAGCCATCATTATGTTTGGCTTGCCGGGCCTGCTTCTCGGCCCGGTCATCATGAATCTCTTTGTAGGGATTGCAAAAACGCTTAAAGCTTCCGAATCACTGACTTGAAGAAATCATTGCCTTTATCATCGACAATGATGAAGGCTGGGAAATCTTTGACTTCGATTTTCCATACGGATTCCATTCCCAACTCGGGGAAGTCTAAAACTTCCACTTTGGTAATGCACTCCTTACCCAAACGAGCCGCAGGCCCCCCAATAGAACCTAAATAAAAACCACCGTACTTCTTACAAGCTTCGGTGACTCCCGGACTGCGATTGCCTTTACCCAGCATAATCATTGAGGCCCCTTGGCTTTGGAAATCTCCGACGTAGGGGTCCATTCTCTCACTGGTGGTCGGTCCAAAAGAACCGGAGGCATAACCCTTCGGCGTTTTTGCCGGGCCAGCATAATAGACAGCATAGTTTTTAAAATACTCCGGAACACCTTCACCACGATCCAGACGCTCTTTGAGTTTGGCATGGGCGATGTCTCGCGCCACAATCATCGGACCTGTCAACATCACACGTGTCGCCACTTTTTGCTGCGACAAGATTTTCAAAGTCTCCTGAATAGGCTTGTTCAGATCAATCTCAATGGCTTCCGCATCCGCAGATTGCAAATGATTTGGCAAGTATTCTTCTGGATGCAGCTCCAGTTGCTCCAGGAATACGCCCTCGCGTGTGATTTTGCCTTTGATATTGCGATCCGCAGAACAGCTCACACCCACCGCAATCGGGCAACTGGCACCATGGCGAGGCAAACGAATCACACGCACATCATGCACAAAATATT
>JBCECD010000468.1:0-2129 GCA_039206745.1 Bdellovibrio sp.
ACTCAGGCTCACTTGAAAGAGATGGATGCCTGCTTGGGCATCCAGACAGACCCTTTACAGGTGGAAGATGAAGAGGAAGTCGGGTTCTTCACACTGAACCAAGCTTTTCAGAATGAATTTGGTCATGTGCTGTCGCGCCAAGAGCCCTGGCAAGCGGTTGATATCCAAACTCCCGAAGGGGAAATTCGCCGCATTGTTGTCGAGGACTCCGCAGGGGGCGAGTCCCTTCGCAAACTGACGCATTATAAAGTGAACGCCAATGGCGAAGAGGAGCCATTGCCCCTCTCTGAAGAACAAAGTCAGAATCCTTCTGCTTCTTTAGTCGCCAGTCTCGAATCGGAAGGTGAAGTCGTACAGCGCTCTAAAGTGCTGCATATTTTTTACCGAGATACGCAAATCGTCCTAGATGAAGTGGATGGCAAGATCCGCACTTTGGAAGTCAATAGAAACGGCAACTCTTTCAAGTGCCAGAACTTCTCGAATCCTGCCAACTCTCACTGCACATGCGAATAGATTTATTCGGAATCTGCGGTCTTTCCTCGTAATACCACAACAATATTAGGTTCGCTGACCAACACCAGATCTCCTTCCGGGCTGAATGTGATACCCTCATACTGAGGCGCTACTTTCGGCAGATCGAGAGTATCAACCGTCTTTCCATCCACTGAAAACTCCATAATGCGCGAGGAAGCGTGGCTCAGAACCAGCAATGTATTCGTCGCATCCGAGAACGTGCAGCCAGAAAGATCACTCATGCGGTGCTTGAATAAATTGTAGGTGTCAAAAGGCTCCTGAATCCCCAGATATCGGTAGTTTCTTACGTCTTCATCATTATTCGGCCAAACAAAAGTGTAGACCTTACGAGGGCGATTCTGTTGGACCGCATAGAACCTTCCGCGTCCTCCGCCACCCATCGTATTGCGTGACGTGTAGCAAACTCCCTCCAATCCTTGGTTCTTTTCTCCAGGACGAGGTAATTGAAAAAGTTGCACGTCTGCACGAGCAGCGTTCAGGTCCACTGTTGTCTGACCCGGCTTCAAAGTAAAGATAATCACTTTGTTGGTTTCAGAAGAGAGTGCAAATTTATTGTCTCCCAAATAAACGATATCTTCCGTATCGTCATCTTCGAGATTCAACATCTTGATAACTCTGAGCTGTTCGAAATTGCGATCATACTCAAAGAGAGTTTCGTAATTGTTCTGCATCAAAAAATAAGTGCCGGTGTCGAAGTTGTAGGTGATTCCTGAAAGATTTCCACCCTGAAAGTCCTTCAACTCTTTGACCAAAAGGACTTCATGATTCTTAAAGTGTGGGAGGACACGCAATGAGTCCTCGGCTTGGACAATACAAGCCCCTGAGAACAGTAGTGAAAGAGACCAGCTCAATAATTTTTTCATTCTTCCTCCGCGGAAATTTATATTTTTTACCCGCAAGCTACTAAGCAAAAAGTCGACCAACTCCAAACTCGAAAATTTTTATAATCTGGCACATTGGTTGCTATATTCTTCAATAGTTTCATTTTAACACCAGCTAACGAAAAGGAGGCTTCAATGAAGCTATTTATGAAAACCATGCTACTTATGATGTGTGTAAGCACTATCGCCAGTGCTCAAATCCGTCCCGGAAACCCTCCCGGTCGTGGACCCGGCGGACCTGGTCCTGGATATGGACGTGATGACGATCGCGGACCTGGTCGCGGTGACAACCGTGGGCCCGGACGTGGACCTGGCAGAGGCGGAAACGGCAGCGAATGGAGAGTTGCTGACGAAGTTCATTTTTATGACAACAAAACCATCAATGCGATCAATAAATGTAAACAAGCTCGTGAACGCGATATCCGCTGTACACGCAGCACTTCTTACGAATGCAGTGCTTGCTCTGAAATTGCTCACTCTGATCATTCAAGCTACCTGGTTTACGAGCGCCGTGCTCCCGTCAGCCGATACGTAAAAACTTATCACTTCTATGATAAGAAAACTGCTGTTGCCACTCAAAAATGTGAGGCAGAAAGAGCTCGTATGTTCGAGTGCCGTGACAGAAACTATGAGTGCAGACCTTGCACAATCGAAAGCCACACTGATCACTCTCAGTTTGACCTTTACAAAATCGAATATCGATAAGATAGGAAC
>JBCECD010000469.1:0-2108 GCA_039206745.1 Bdellovibrio sp.
ACCAGAAGGAGCCTTGCAGAGCCGGAGAACTGTCTGATTGAGACAGGCCATTTTCCACATAGTGAGAGAGTAAGGATACATCTCCCGAGAGCTTGAATGTCGGAGACGTGTCGCCTTCCGCGGCCAGAGCGCGCTGGAAGGTGAATAGAATAATGATAAAAGCAATGTATCTTCGCATAGATAGTTCGTTTTATTGTGGCTCAATCATTTGCGAAAAACAAAAGATTTCGCGGTAAAAAGAGAAGGGCGACTGGACCAATAGCGAAGAGAAGGATATAGTCTTGAACTTTATGAATTTGGATTTGCCTTTAAACGAGTATTCATTTGTAGCTTTTGACACCGAAGCAAGCGGTGCTTACCCGGTGGGTTTTGATATCGTCGAGTTGGGTGCGGTGAAGTGGTATCGCGGTCAGGAAGTGGGACGTTTGCAGTTTCTGTTCAAGCCGCGTGAACTCATGAGTGATTTCATTATAGGTATTCACGGAATCACAAACGAAATGGTGCAAGACGCCCCGGCGATGGGTGAAAAAATTCGTGAGATCCACGAGTTTTTCAAAGGCAGCATTGTCCTGGCTCATCATGCTCCTTTTGATATGGGCTTTTTAGCTTTGGAGTTCGAAAAAGCTTTTTTACCTTTGCCTGTCGAACCGGCACTTTGCACCAGTTTGCTTTCGCGCAAACTCATTCATGGAGTGGAGAATCATAAACTCCAGACTTTGGTACAGCACTTAAATCTCGAAGGTGGTCAGGCTCATCGCGCCTATGACGATGCCAAGGCGTGTTTGCAGGTGGCTTTTGCCTGTTTCGCAAAAATGGCACCGGAGGTGACTTTGGCGGAGGCAATAAAAACTCAAGGTAAAAATCTGCTCTGGCCGCGATATTCTATTCAGGCCCTGAATGACGAGAAGTCTCAGGTGTTAATTCAAGCTATCGGGACCAAAAAAAATGTCGACATGATTTATTGGGCCGGCTCTCTTAAAGGTAAAACGCGTCGGGTGACGCCTTTGGGAATTGTGCGCAATCCTGATGGTGATTTTCTCCAGGCCATTTGCCATTTGGAGAATGTGTCAAAACGCTATTACTTAAATAAAATAGGTGATGTCGCGATCGTCTATTAATTCTTGTCGTCGGAAAATTCCACAACATTCACGGTGCGTTCGTCTTTGATTTGTTTCAGACGAGTTGTGACGTGTTCAGCCAGCTCCTCGAGATGCTTAAAGTCATCTCCAGAGCGGAGTTTTAAAGTCGAGGTCTTTCCCTCCAAAGATTCATTTAAAAAGCGTTCAAAGGCATAGAGAGGGCCAGCAATTCGATGCGAGATCAGGCGTCCTACCGCGAAGAGAATAGCACAGAAGGCCACGGATATAACCACAAAGGTGATCACAAAGGGCACGAGAAATTTATTCAATAAAAAGACATTACTGCCCACGAGCTCTTGAATGGTGACCCGCATATAAGTGTAAGAGAATACCAGGGATATCAGGGTTAAACTTAAACCCACTGCGGTTAAAATAAGGCAGTATTTAATTTGAAAGGGGAGATTGACCCAGTACTGTTTGCGCGCATTGTTTTCCGGCCAGAGCAATTCGCCTTCGCGAACGATGGCGTAGACAATCAATCCATAGCCCAACCACTGAAGAGCATCGGCCAGATTGAAAGCCGGGCTGGACAGGGAGGGAGTTCCGATGACAATGAAATCCACCACATAACCCCAGATAATCCGGTCTGTGACATTGCCGATAATGCCACCGATCAGAATAGACAAGCCAGAGCGCAGGGTCAGTGATTTGATTGGCAGCAGATATTGGATCAGAGCATAGGTGCAAAGTAGAAAAGCTCCCCCGGTTGAAAGAGAGACAATACGCAAAACAGAGGGAAGGTCTGAAAACAAGCCCAGCATCGCGCCGTGATTGTGATGCAAGACAAAGTGAAGCGGACCAAAAGACTGAATTTGTGTGATATCAGTGGCCCACATCTTAGTGATACGGTCGACGAACCAGGTTGCCAGGAGTGGAAGAATTACTATGAGCCATTCGCGTTTTTTCATGCACTTCAGTCTAACAATTCATCACGCACCTTGCGAAGAAAAACTTCAGACATTACTATGG
>JBCECD010000470.1:0-2098 GCA_039206745.1 Bdellovibrio sp.
GGCGACCACTGTACCCCCGTTTGCAGAAGGCGTCGTTCATGAGTCTCTAAACTGCTGGCGTAGCGATAATAAATTTCTCCCAACAAACTGAATTGGTGAAAGTGATAGCGCAGCTGAAGGGAGGGGCCATAGATCAATGAAGTGGTTTGATCGTTGAATTCATTGCTGTGAATCACTCCCGTGCGCAGCCAAGCGGAAACTTCAGCGCCGGCGACAGTACGAGTATGACCGATGCCTCCGGTGAGTTCGTTTTGGCGACAAAGAACGGAGCAGTCTGGATCTGCCTGCCTTTCCGAGGAGATTTTCAGGCGCCAGGAAGGACTGTGATTGAAGTCTGTCCAGGGTGATAAAGAAACCACCTCAAACAAAGTGATGCGATCCACAGCCACTTCTTGTGTGCTGTGATTAAAACTCAAAACCCCTTCACCCATAGTGATCTGGGCTGTTGGGGGATAGCCGGTCAGAGGATCCAGAAGATCATGCAAAGAGAGTTTCATCGCGAGCAACGAAATATCTTGCTCGTCATAAAAGCGATGGCCCAAGCCGAGACGTCGGGAGCCATGGGCCACATGAGGAGCCTCAGTGAGAGGCGTGAGGACTTGCAACTCAGGAGTGACACCGCCTACTTCAGCTCGCGCCCGTAAAACCTCTTGTTTGAACTGGTAAGGTCCTTCGCGGCGCAGGATCTCGCCGGCATAGCGATAGTCGAGATAATCTATCGCCACATCTAAAACCTGTCTTTTTTCGTCGGTGGAAAGTTGTTGCACAAGAGGTTCCAGTTTCTCATCACCGGCAAAATCGTGAATGCGTTCTTTCAAAGAAGAGGACAAGGATTCATAGCGAGTCGAAAACACCACGCGATTGGAAGGACGATAGTGAAGGTTCTTCACCAAGCCCGGCTCGTTGAAAACAATTTCCACTGTGTCAGCAGGCATGACCTGAGTTTTGAGTTTGGAAATGAGATTCAAACTGGGGCGTGTCGTCTCGAGAATAGCCAGAATGCGATAGGAACAGTTTTCAGTGAGATAGTGATAGTCAAAGCCTACGGGAATCAATTCCCAAATGTGGGCAACTAGAAATTCCACTTCGTCGGGAGTCAGGGTCAGATCGTACTCCCAGATATCTCGACTCTCAAAATCGTTGTACTCTCTGACTTTGTAATAATAGGGATTGATATCAAAAGATCCTGGCATCATTCCTGAAAGACCCAAAATCGAATAGACCAGAGGATTCTGGGAAATCATCACAGCCGCGTAGCCCACGCCATAGTCAGAGAGTTGATATCTCTCTCCGGTGCGGGCCGAAGGTGCTTTGTTCAGGCGGAGAAAGGTGTGACCAAAGCCCGAGGCCGGGTTGTTTAAATAGTAAGAGGAAAAAACATAGGTGGCCGACTGGGCCGATAAAATACTTTGAAAACGCTGATAGCGCTCGCACGCAGATAAATCCAAAGGCCGTTTCAGCTTGCGCGCCAGCCACATAAAACGAGCGGGAAAGACACAGCGAGCAGGTTCTGTGAACGCTCCTTCCACGGAGGTGATCTGGATTTGCCCATGAAAAAATTCTTTAATGAGAGCTTCGAGTTCTAAATCCGCTCGCTTGGCACCTTCCGGATGAAGAAAAAAAGAGGGCGAGTCCGTCTGACTTTTCTCTCGCCCCCAGGTTTTGGGACGATAGTGCAAAAGCAGGCGCCATTGACGTTCCTGGGACCAGGATTCAGAACGAGCTTTGAACAGGACCTGATCTACATCCGTGAGAACCGTGGCTGAGGCTGCTGAGCTGAAGAATAAAATTATATAAAAAAGAATTTTCACAAGAGGAACTTTAGCCAGGAATAGGCTGGGAGGCAACTGCCGAATGGCAGTTGCCCAGAGCAAAGGAATTAACCTTGGCAAGAAAGAGACAATTCAACAATTTTATCTGCTACATCCGCAGAAGTTGCGTGAGGAGTGTAGATAGATTTGTAGTTTTGTTGAAGAGTGCCGTTGAAAGAAGACTCACAACCCAACAGGTCGTTCAAAGTGCTCAAAGTCTCACCTTGGCCACGAACGATGTCGTTCTCGAGAGCAACAGAGTTAGATTGGATGAAAGAGTTCAACTC
>JBCECD010000471.1:0-2065 GCA_039206745.1 Bdellovibrio sp.
AATTGGTTGTACCCCCAGCACTGAACGCCATTGTCGTCGATGGCGCAGGTGTGACCGTTGCCAGCGCTGACCATTTTAGGATTTTTTAAAGAAGGGGTGTTGGTTTGCCCGTATTGGTTGTACCCCCAACACTTAACGCCATTGTCGTCGATGGCGCAGGTGTGACGGTTGCCAGCGCTGACCATTTTAGGATTTTTTAAAGAAGGGATGTTGGTTTGTCCGAATTCGTTATTCCCCCAACACTTAACACCATTGTCGTCGATGGCGCAGGTGTGATCGCCACCAGCGCTGACCATTTTAGGATTTTTTAAAGAAGGGGTGTTGGTTTGTCCGGCTTCGTTATCCCCCCAGCACTGAAGCTTATTGTAAGCAATGACAATGACACAGGTGTGACTGCCCCCGGCACTCACCATATCATCACCTGCAGACACACTCTGAAATCCCATTATAAATAAGAAAACCCCTAGAATGCCTACCATGACTCACTCCTGATAAAAAAAAGAATAGGCCCTATATAGAGGGCCTATTCCTGAGAGTCTATGTTTATTTTTTTCTTACCTGAGTCGATTAACTCATTGAGGGCATTGGTTATTTTTAGGCAAGTAGGGAATTTTTACATAAATTCAGTCTAAAATCGCCTCAATTTGCTCTCGAATACTGAGAAGCTCTACGGCTTCATCAAAAAGCCCTTCTTGTTCCATCATCAAATGGATGTAGTCTGTGGCAAAATCAATCTGCTCTTGCAGAGCTATAACGGATGCGATTGTTTTTCGCGAGAGCTCGCCTCGTGCTTCCGCCATAACTAGAACTTGCCCGGCTTTTTTCTTA
Organism: Bdellovibrio sp.; assembly: GCA_039206745.1. Classification (GTDB taxonomy): domain Bacteria; phylum Bdellovibrionota; class Bdellovibrionia; order Bdellovibrionales; family Bdellovibrionaceae; genus Bdellovibrio. The sequence goes on from JBCECD010000471.1 coordinate 829, forward strand.
ATTGGCAGCAAATAAACTCTTTCCTCTTCCAGCGTGGAATAGCGTTTGATCGACTCCACCGCAAGGATAGCCCGGTTCGCTAAATCCTTCAGAGAGGAAGCCGAGCCTCTTAATCCTCCGGGATGCTGGCGAGGGGGTTGACCTGCCCAAGTGGAAAGAGTCGCTGTGACATTGATAATTCTCATTGCTCCACCAGTGCGGTGGCGAAATTGAATGGAAGAAGCGGTCTCTCCAATAGTCACCACATAGGAAGGATCACGTCCTGGGGCATAGATGGTGCCTTTCACTTCGCCGTTCACCATAACTTCGATGGTGCTATCTGTTCTGATACCCTCAGCTTGAACAAGGATGTTGCGAATATAGCGGGCATGCGAAAGCCAGATGGATTGAACTTCCGCATTTGCGACGGTGAAGTTCCCACCGATACTGGAGGTTTCATACTTAAGATTGGCAAAGGCCGGTGCTGCCGAGAGCAACGCGCAGGATACAATGAATGATTGCAAAAAATTAGACATGTTGTTTTCTCCTCTTTTTTTGTATTTTTCGAAAATATAAAACGCAGAGGGGTGGGTAAAGCTGAATAGTGTATTATTCATTCATCATCTGAGACGATATTCGCTATGTGACAAAAAGTTCGACGGACGATAAGGGCCTATTGTGTAAAACACCTAGGCACCCACTTTGACCTGTATCTCGAGTAAAATCGTATCTAAAGTTGGCACAATCGTCGCATCGTAAATAATTTTTAAGGGTTTACATAAAAGAAGTAAGGGTAATTAACTTTGATTTTTTCGACTTTAGGTAAAGTTGGAATTCTTAATAAGGTGGCTCTGTATGGTAAAAGCATTTTTTGTGTGTATATTGTGCGCATTTACAAACCCTTTCGCGCGGGCGGCTTCTTTTTTGCCGCCGGATGGATATGTTTGGGATTCAACGAAGAAATTCCTTGCGCCCAAGGTTATGCCTGTCATTTCTGCTGAAGAAATGGAGCCCTGGTATCAGGCTCGAGATAATGCAATTTTGTTCATTGAAAATACACTGAAAAATGAGAGCTCTAAGTTGTCAGTTGAAGAGCAAAATATTCTGAGAAATACAGTGTTAGGTTTGAAAACAATCGACTTTGAGGTTTGGAATCCTATGACGATAGATCAGCAAAGAAATGAAGACTTTTTTGCAAAGAGTAAAAAATTCGATACCTATAGTTGTGATGAGACAGACCTTGGGGCTTATACGGGGC
>JBCECD010000472.1:0-2046 GCA_039206745.1 Bdellovibrio sp.
CTTTCATGACAGAGCTGGAACGCAATCAAGCTCTGATGCAGGAAGTGGCACAAAGCCTTGAGACATTGGCAACAGCAGCGATCGACAAAGAGAATTTGAAGAAGATCGCGCAGTCAGGTTTGCTCCCTGAACAGCTGGCACAAAAAGCCGGACTCATTGAGAAAATCACGGACTCCATCACTCTCAAACAACTGGTGTTCTTCTCGTTCTTGAATGAAGTCATGACTCCCAAACTGCGCGCAGCCATGATGAAAGATCTCGAAAAGTCTCCCTACATGGGGCCGATCGAACTTCGCATCAAAGCCCGTCAATATGGAGCTCTGATGCTGAAAGAAGCCTCTGTCTGGAAAGATAAAATTGAAAAAGCTCTGGGCGATTTACAGAATTCAAAGTCTCGCTAAGAGACTTTGAATGGCTCGAATAGTTCCGCTAGCGAATTTGCTCACGCAAATGATTCAGAAGAAGCTGCCGCTCCTCTTCAGGGTGCAAGATAAAAGTCTCCGTCGCACCCTGAACTGGAGCATAGGTCACCGCCTGATAGTCATCAATGCACACATCAAGGCAGCTTGAGGTCACCACACGAATTTTCGACAGATCGTCGCTCTCTTTGAAAGATTTTTTCAGGAAAGTTTTTAAATTCTCCCCGGCATTGCCCTCTTCTTTCAACAGACGACTGCTGATCGACTTGTGGCATTTTGTGCAAACCAAGACCACACCTTCAGACCAGGGATTTTCTTCTCTCTTCATAGCATGCTCCTTAAGCGTCCCCACAAAATCTTGCCCAACTCGCTTCGGGGAATCTCTCGAATATAATGAATCTTACGGATTTTCTCAAAAGGCAAAACTTGTTGAGAATAAGATTGTATCATCTTTTCAGTAAGCAGCGGCTCGACCACGCTCACCGCATGAATCTGTTTACCCAGCCTGTCAGACGGCATGTCTAACAAAACCACGCTGTCCACACGGCCCTTTTCCTCAAGGACACATTTTGCCAGCAGCGACCGAAGACGCGGAAGACTCACAGCTTCACCGCCGATTTTTATATAGTCGCCGCCTCGCCCCTGCACTTTAATACTTCCCTGAGCAACCTCGCCTTGATCTTCTGTTGTAAACCATCCAGCCAGTTTAGGGTCCCACACTGTCACCGTGTTATTTCTATATTGCGCATAACAACTAAAGAGAGATTGAGCCCGCACCTGTAAAAAACCTCTCTCGTCGGCACGAGCCTCAGCATGACTTAACAAAGACATCTCGGGATATTCCGCCTCCGCGAGAGATTGCAAAGAAGCCGTGGCAATCTGCGAAGCCGTCTCTGTCATTCCATAACTCGGCAAAACCGGCCAATCCAAAGCCCGCGCTTTTTCATAGAGCTCTCTCTCAAAAGCCCCCCCGCCGACCACAACAGCTCTAAGAGCAGAAGGTGCTCGGTAATGGCGCATCACCAGATCATAAATTTGCGTTGGCACCAAGGAGGTCAAGGTGACATGTTGCTCTCGCAACTGCTTATAGAAAAAATCCACATCCCAACGATTCTCTTGCAGGAGCGGAACAACCCGAGCCTCCGAACGTTGCGCCCTCACTTCAACACCCAGTCCTCCGACATGAAAGGAGGGCAGTACTTGCCCCCAAACATCACGAGGCCCCGCTTGCAAATGCAGATTCACAGCCTCAGCAGAATGGCGTAACGCTTGCTTGGACAGAGCCACCAACTTTGTTCCCACTAAATCTTCGGCAGTCGAACCTGAGGTGGCCACCCAGACATGGGCTTGCAGTTTTTTTTCTTCCTGCGCCTGTACAGCCAATTGATACAACAACTCATAGTCCCGCCGGGGCCAGCGTGGATTGAGCAAAATCTCATTTTCTTCAGAATAAATATCTAAGACAGGGGAATGCGCTGCCATGGCAAAGCCTCCAACAGAGAATCAAATCCCACTCCCAAACCTGAATTCTTTTTAAACGACGGACCTTCCTGTAATAAGGCCGAAGAAAAAATATCCGCCTCATACAGATGATGGGTTCCGCAGCCCGCGGTCAAAATCTTCTCGC
>JBCECD010000473.1:0-2013 GCA_039206745.1 Bdellovibrio sp.
GGCTTGATCGGTGCCTTCTGGCAGATCGAAAAGCCTTATTACACATTCACTCTTTTTGCTTCCCCTTTTTTTGTTCCTGATCAAGGCCCCAGCTTTGCGATCAAAGATGGCAGTTTTGTGAAGGGCAACCCTTGGTTCCGTCAGCCGCCTGAAAGCATTAGGATCTGGAATGAAGCCACCGCCATCGACTACAATCTCGAACAACCCAATGAGTCGCAAATTGTGTTACATAATTCTTTTGCTTTAAAGTTGGCATTTGGTGATGTGCAAGGTCTGCATGGACAAGTTGCTTATTCTTACAAGCCGTCTAATCAATTGGCGATCGGCTATGAGGGGTATCTCAATACCACTGAGTTGCGAGGAGCTGTGAATTTACAGCCCCAGGTCTTTTATCATTCTCTCGGTGGACTGGATTTAGCTTACCGTTATCACAACTGGAAATGGGGCGTGAGTGGCATGTGGGATCGCCCGACACGTGAAGAGATCTTTGAAGAGAAGTGGACTCATCCTGTTTTTGAGGAGGCTGTGTTGGTCAGTCCCTTTATGGAGTGGAATAATGGGCGTTGGGGAGTCAGCCTTCAACACATGGAAATTTTCAATGGAGATGTGCATGAAGAGGGTGACTTGGCGAGTGATGACCGCGCTCCGTTGATGACTCGCTATCCGTATCGTCAGGCTCAGCAGGTGGCCCTGATGTACAGCGGCTCCTTTGCCAAGACTCGGCGTTGGACAGGAAAAGTGAGTTACACCCATTCACAAAAGAATGATTTTGATTTGATTCGTATCAGCTCACGACTGACGTTGTCGCGATGGTGGGCACTCATGGCAGAGGCGCAGTTGGTGAAAGCCGGTGAGCTTTCTGTTGAGAACCAAAATGAAATCGCTCAGTATGTGAACAATGATCGGTTGATGGCGGGAGTGGCTTATGTCTTTTAAAAAAAAACGCTCACTCCTGGTTCTTTCTCTGATTGCCATCTCGAGTTTTAGCGGCGTGGGGTGCAGTGAATTTATAAATGGCAAAAAAGCGGAACCGGAAGTCCTGGAGTTTTCGGAGAAACGCTTTGCTTGTCTGCAAAAATTGCCTGAGCAATTAAAGAAATTTTCCGTCGGAGAAGCCTCTGAGCAGGAAATACGTGGCGGCTATGATTGTCTGCGCGAGGCCTTAAAGTATTTCAACAAAAGAACCTTCGGTTCTATCGAGGGAGCTTATACCGGCGAAGAGATGCGCAATTTTTTTGGTAAATATTTTTTGAAGAAAAACAATGTCACGTCTGAATTCACAGCGGAGTTGATGAAAATCAAGCAGGCTCTTTTGGGGGGATCGGATCTCTCTATCACAAAAATAGAGATCCATCGCCTTGTGGAGATTTTAGGAGTTCTGCGTGACGAATCAGTTCTGCTTTCTCCTCACATGAAGATCTTACTCAGTCAGGCACAGCAGCAAAAGGCGGGATGGCCTGCAATTTCAGCGGCGGTTGAACAACTGCGCAAGAGCTTTCAAAAACTTTTATCACAGACAGACCTTGCAAAATCCCGATACAGTTTTGCTGATTTGAAAAAAGCTTTAAAGGGTTTTTCTGAATTTGCCCGGGGTAAAGAGCCCTTTGCTCCCTATGACAATTCCGTGCAGTGGATGGTTTTGTTAGAACCGGTGAAAACCATCTTGATGGGTGAGAAAGCTCACTTTCAAGATGAGGAACAATGGCGAAAGAGCCTGGACAGCTTGGTGGATTTGTATGAGCTCGTGTTAAAATACCGCGAGAGCGTGCAGGAGTTGAAAATTCAGAATCCTGACAATCTGGATCAGATCGGGCGTCTGCTCGATCAGGGATTGAAGTTGATTCAAAATTCTCATCAAATGAAAACCAAAGGATTTATTCCTTTCGAAGATTTGGATCATCTTTTAGCGAGCTTGCCTGCTGAGTGGCGAGGTGCTGTGAGAGTGGAGTCCTTGCAAAAGGCCTATCGCATCTTCCTTATGCGCATTTTGGATCCAGACCGTAAAAATGACAC